>DATBGR010000189.1:0-14032 GCA_036557905.1 Nitrososphaeraceae archaeon
GACTTTTCTGATCGCAACGTGCACAGTATTCACATCATATCACATGATATTATCCTAAAAAGATCGAGGCTTTACTTCCTAGAATGTCTCTCTCAGGTATCGTCATCCTGTTTTTGTTATATTGTAAAAGACATTTCGAAATGGATCTTAATTGAGCTAGCTGATCTTAGCATTGTTATTATGAAGAAGAATATCATAATAGATGCTAGGAGGTTACTCTCGAAAGCGAGGAACAAAAGCATTAGCAATTGTGGCCTTATTATACGACTTGTTAATTACGCTTACTAACAAGGATAATACATCTACATACGAAATGGTCTCGCACCTTCTGCAATCAATTGGGAGCGAGGCCATCTAATTAGCTAGTATTTTAATTATCAAATGAAGATATTTGTATTTGTATTTTTCAATTCTTTTCAGGCATAGGTTCGTTTAGAAATTCTTCAATTACTGAAACAGCCAAATCAGGGATCTTGCTGTGTTCCATTCCTGAGGTTACTTCACCGATATATGCACCATGTTTTCCAGGAAGGATTGAAAGTCGTGCATGAGGTAGCAGTCGAAACATTTCAATTGCGTGTTCAGGACGAACAACATCTTCATCGCCCACTATGATTAATGAGGGTGCATTGATAGAATGAATGTCCTCTGCTTTCCAATCTTCAAACTCCAACATTCTTTTTTATCTTTCTCATACATATTAGGTAAGTTATGGGGTTTGGGTGCGACTTTTGTGTAAGCATCTTTTAGCAGCTGCGGCATATCACTTAACGTAGAATTATTCAAAGATTCCCAAAACTGCTGATACATTCCGTCTCTTTTAAAAAGAGCAGAACCCAAAATTATTTTTCGCACTATGTTCGGATACCGAATTGCAATTTGTATCGTTGTGTTTCCACCATTACTAAAACCGAAAAAGTCTGCGATATCAATATTCAGATATTTTAGAAGCGCAGCAACATCATCAGCATCTTGTTCAAAGGTCTCTGGTCTGTTTATATCAATAGTGTGTCCATGCCCCTGCAATTCAACTGCAATTACTTGTCTTATTTCTGCAAAGGAACGAAGCACTCGTCCAAATGAAGATTGGATTGTGGAGCCTCCACCATGAACCAAAACTAAAGGTGCTCCTTTGCCATGTATTTCATAATACATTTCAAGTCCATTTACCGAAGCATATCCACTATTACTACTGTATTGCATAATTAAATTACTGTTGTTAATTGATAGTATAATCATTCTTATATATTACGAATTGCAGGCAGCTTAAAATTGGCACCACGAAAGCTTTATTGACTTTACCTAGCTTCATTACTTGAGACTATCCTATGCATGCGCGACTACTATTTTATGTTTTGATCGTTATTACTACAGGTTATTACCCCTGTCTTTTCTAACAAATCTATTCGATTCCAAGTAGGGAGACTGACTGACGACACCAAAGCACCAACAACGATAATGTTATTAGATTTCTTACTGAGGGATAATCTTTGAGGATATTTAGATTTGTTATAATCTACTATATAGTATATAGACCTGCTGAGAGTAACTATTCAAATAATCTGCGGCTCCTATATATCTATCAGTTGTCATTTAGTGATCAATAATTAGCTTATTATTTATTATTATAATGTAGCTATTTTCATCTATTCTTTAAAAGCAATCAAGAAATAGCCTATTGATACAAAGATTATAGATATCACCTTTAAATTATGTTCTTGGGCCAACTTCTCTTTTAGTTGATCCGAGTCATAGAACTTTGCATCAGTATGGAATAGGTTTTCTATAAACATCAATGTCTTGCCTCTTGTTGTAAGGGGGTTACTTTCGAAAATAATTAATCTTCCATTGCCTGACTTTAAGACTCTTTTCATTTCTTCTAGACCTTTATCATGGTCCCTGAAATGATGAAATGAAAAACTAGCTACTACTGTATCAACGGATTCATCCGGCAAAGGTATGCTCTCCACACAACCTTCTATGAATCTAATAAATGGTCTATGAAATCTCCCATATTCTACATATTTACTTTTAGGCTCTAACACAACAATTTGATTACAACCATTACATGAATATGCAGCTTCTGATATTTTGCCTGTATTACCTCCTATATCTAATATAACATCATTTGGTTTCGGGTTTACATAATGTCTCAATAACTCTATTCTTTTCTTTGAATCAATTGAAGAGATATATTCTTTAATGGTAAGAAGCAAATTCATAGTTGAATAGACTGCTCATTTTTTGATATACCATATTTTTTAGGATGTGTAAACATTTATTTTCTATTTTTTGTTTGTAATCTAATCTGTATTCAATTAAAGAAACTAATATGCTCTCTAGCAAATTGTTCAAACGATATTGGCTTTCGCCCTGTAATCTGTTTAATTATAGCAGTAGTTTGTGCTGCAAAACCAGATTCAATAATATTATAGAGATCTATTAAGGCTTCAATATCCCAATCTTCTAACCCTATTTTTCTCAGGGCCATGCGATAATCGTGTTCTGATATGTTTACATAAGATATTTTACGCTCAAGAATATTGGAGAGAATTTCTGCTGCTTTAGTATAAGATATTGCCTCCGGACCTGTAATATCATACGCTTTATTTGTATATTCTAGTTTACTCCCAGTTCCATTATTTTTATACAACAATATCTCTGCGGCTACAGCTGCAATGTCTCTAACGTCTACAAAACTTACTTTACCATCTCCTGCAGGAAGATAAAATGCATTTTGAGTTCTAATTGTCTGACCATAATATGTTACAAAGTTTTGCATAAATCCACGACAGCGTAGGAAAGTATAGGGTATTCCAGATTCTTCTATAATTTTTTCTTCTTGTCTATGTAACCGTCCTAGTATTGTTCCAGGTTTATCATCGGCACCTGTAACAGACACCTTTACTATACGTTTAATATCACTTTTCTTTGCTTCTTTTATTATGCTGGAAGAAATTTCAGACATGTTGGGTGTGGGTAATGTTAGTAAGAAGAGTCTATCAATTCCGTTTAAGGCATCAATAATAGTTTCTGGTTTATTATAATCCATATTGACAATCTCAATTCTTTTATTTTTAGCTCTGAGTCTATCAGCTTTATCTTTTGAATGAACCGCTGCTCTAACTCGACTACCTGAAGAAAGGGGCGATTTTGAGGATGACGTAAGCTGCTTTACTACTTCACTTCAACTGTTCCAGTTGCGCCAGTAACCAAAATCGTAGTGTCGCTATTTTTAGTAGTAGTCATCGACATTTTAAAACAGCAATATTACTTAAGTCTGGTAGTAACCTTGTGCTAAGTAGATAACACGGCATTGTAGAACATTGTGATATTCTTCTTCCACCTTCTACATTCTACCTTCTTCTGAATACAATTTTGTCTTTCCTATGTTTATTTTATGAAATTAAAGTTTTATTCATCTCGCTTCAAATCCTGTATTTTCTGTTCAAACTGTTCTTTTGTGATTTCTCCCTTGGCATATCGTTCTTTTAGTATACCTAATGCATTATCGTGATATTGTGAGTGGAATCTATAAGAGCTTTCTTCTCTCCAATGCCAGAAAATCCATCTTGCTATCAAGATGAATAGAAATAGTAAGATTATTGCTCCTAATCCAAAATGGAATGGAAAGAAAACAGGAAAATACGGATGGTAATAGATTCCAAATGATCTATGACCATCAAATATCATAGATACAACAACCATGGCACCTACTAGAACTATAACTCCAAGTATTCCCCAGGCAATAAAACCCCTCATACGTTTCCATTGTTGGTTATTCATCAGTTGTTGTATCACCTAGCCTCTAAGAATAGTTATGGATATTTTTCATGTATATCTGGTGATCTCGTATAGCAATTACTATAGAAAGGGTTTGGCTTTTTCTATTATTTGAACTTCTCTTCATCACAGTCTCTTTGTCACTCTGAATAAACCCAGTCCAATTAGGATAAAACCTATTACAATTAGAGATGTATATAGATAAGGTAATGCTATTGTCAAGAATAAATTCAAACCCATGCTTGGTTCTACTAATTTCGATCCTGCAAGAAGAATACCACCGGATATGAATAGCGATGTTGTTAATTTCGAATTTTCTCTGAATCCAATCCAAAATGACAGAAAGAATAATACAATTGAAGATACACCAAGCAATATTCCACGCTGTTGATCATTTAGTGGTAAAAATCCATGTTTACCTTGTGCAATAAACGTGTCTAGAGTATCTATTAATAGTAATGTCATTGCTGCAATTGCAAGTATCTTAAAAATCCTTATCTTTTTACTGCTGGTTGTATTTGTTAGTTGAATATGTGTCATATTTTCTTATTCTGCTACCTGTGCAATTCTGTTTAATGCCTCAGCTGTTTCTTCCTGGATGTTCTTTATTGTTTTTGCTCTATTAGAAACAGGGATATTAGATAGATCTATGTCCCACGAAATATTGATTTTTGTTTTATTATCATCCATAGTAGATGGGGTCAATAAGATATTTCTGACACCTGTCATAGAATCATTAATCATTGATACCTTTATCGATTTCCTGGGATTGAGCATCACCGTCTGGCAACTCTTGGAATTTCTGAAGCCAATTGTGACTTCTCTTTCTACAATGTTGTTATTTTTACTAATATTATTTATAGTATTCAAACTTGGCCAAAAATATGGCTCCTTGTCGACATCTGCAATTATGCACCACATTCGATCAAGGCATGCATGCACTTCACGACTTGAATTAATGTTAATCATATCCTCTGATTCATATCTACCGATCCATTTACCTACAGTGTGAGTGGTCTGAGGTGACTAACTACCTCAGTGCCAAAAACCGCCTGCTCTTGCTCCAGCTCCAAATGATCCATGCGGATTATTCCAATGTCCAAATCCTCCAGCTCCAAACGGTCCGAACATTCGTGGTCCTTGCTGGTGATTAAAAGGACCTATTGGAAGACTTTGTGATGTATATAGCACTTTACCGTTACCAGCATCTATAATTACTCTGTATCCAGTTTGCTTGTTAGGATCTACTACAAAGTATGTATATGTCAAATATCCTTGTGTTACTCCAAGATGACCACCTAATATTGTGCCATTAGATATCTGCTTTTGTGCAGTTTCAGAAGCTGCTGTGAATGATACTTTTGCGTTCTCTTTGAACATATTCTTTATATTTTCTACTACGTTTACTGAACCATTGATTTTAGGAATTGTGCTTAACTGATTCAAGTATGCATTGTTATTATTATTACTACTACTATTGTTTCCTGTTATTTGTTGGGCCCAGGTAGACGCTACAGGTGAGGCTATAAATATGGCTGACAATAAAATTCCAGCTCCCAATATAGCAGAAACTGTCAAGCCTTGTTTACTTGAGATTCCTTTTATATTCATCGGTTATATAAAAACTCAGACTATATTATCCATTGTCTATCTATGATACGTAACATAGTTACCTGAAGTCTTGATTCTTAAACTTCCACAATGTAATAATAGGCATTCATATTTAGATGATAATATAGTATTGTGAACGATCAATGTTGCAGACGATCATTCGATTTTCCAGTTGTATTATTTATTACTCCAATCATTATCATGTCTTCAAAACATTAGTCAAATATGTGTTTTTAACAATTGGATTTCAAGATTCTACCATGTATGTATCAACTGAATTAAATTGGTTCGTGAATATCGAGACAGAGTTTACATAAGAAAAGATATTCTCTTGAAGCTCTACGAATATGGTGAGCTTAATCAAACAAGACTCTTGAGCTATTGTGGTTTAAATATTGTAAAGCACAAAGATATCATTGACGATCTGTCTACAAAGGAAATGATAATTAGAATTGAAGAACCCTGGGGTAATAAAACTATAATCAAATACAAGCTTTCAGAGAAAGGCTACAATATCTTAAAACAGGTTCTAGAACCATATGAATCATTGTTTCCAAGAATTGAGACTGAGAAGGTCAAATGATGATGTCAGTCATGGCATTATCCATAAGTATTCATGACATATGTAACAAGGTTACTGCACTGTTTATAACACATCGAGAGTCAATATTACATATTCAATCCATTATGATATACCCAAAGAAAAATGATGATAACAACAAAAATAATGATAATGATAATGATAAAGAATCCAAAGAAAATCTATTTCAAATAATGGACGGAATCATAGATCAGCTCAACGTCACAAAAAAGATTTTCATAATAATGATAATTGCTATCATGATCATTCCACCATTATCTTTTGCCGTCACATTTGCATTATTTGGACTGCCATTTCCATTTGAGCATAGTGATGGATTACTACATGAAAGATTTGGATCACGACCGCAATTTGGTCACTATTCTGGTGTAGCACATTTTATTCCATTTCTAATATCTCTGGTATGGCTCGGGATAGGAATAAGGCAATGGTTTGTCCTTTCAAAATGGACTAGAAGATATGAGCACTATAAGGAATTACAGAGAAAAATAGACCAGAAATTGGACTATGACGATGTCAATGATAATAGAGATAAAAGCAGGGAGAAATAAATAATTTGTTCAAATTTGTTATTGTGCGCATGCAGATATGACTGATAGAGAGGCTTGCATATATCTGAGTATTATTGAAGCCCACGGAGGTAAAATATGGGGAGAAAATAATAAAGATGGAGAAGGGGCTACATTTGCATTCAGCTTATCCATTTAATTTAATTTAACTAATTCGATTTAATTCTATTTTACTTCATGTCATTTTAAATACTAGAATAAAATCTCAAGCTAAAAATAATATTAAAGTAACATACTCAATATATAGAGTATGTAATTGATCCAATAGTGGGGTTCACTAAATATAAACATTATACAATATGCATTAAAATAATGAGTCGTTGCTATTTCTATTTATGTCTTTACCTTTGTTGGTAATGAGAAAAAGTGGAAAGGAAAAATGACGATGATGAAGATTGACTATTTGTCAGTTGCCATCTCTAAACTAGTTTTTAACTCCTACTACATCCTACTCTATAATATTACTTCTTTTGTCCTTCACTATAGATCTTTGCAAGTTTCTCACGAAATTCTTGATCTGCTCCTGTTTGTTGAAACATAGCCATCCATTGTTTTTCCATCTTCTCAATAAGAGCATCAGCTGCTTTATCACTTATTGAACCCCATTTTGCTTCCATTCTCTTCTTTAATTTCTCTGACATCAATTCCAAATTGGCTTTCATAAACGCTTTATGCCACATCATTACTCCTATCTCAATTGGATTTATGCCTCCACCCATTCCGCCTCTCATCTTGCATCCTGTGCCTTCACATATTGAACATGTGCTACCTGATGGATGACAAGAACAAGGACATTCCATATTTTCTTCTTCTTTATTCATACAGATCCCACTTGTAACTTTCATCTACTTTGTTGCGTTACCTGATGTAGAATTTCCTGGACTTGCTGAACCAGCGCTACCGCCTGGTGGTGGAGTATAGCTTGGTGTTCCGCCGCTCTGAGCGGATGCAGGCTGAGTCATTAAGGTGCTTGTTGTCAAAGCTGCTATTCCAAATGTCAATGATGCTACAACCATTGTAAGGAAAATTAATCTTGTTTTTGCTATCATTCTACGAGTAATGCAACACATTTTTTATAAAAAGTCCTGTATAGGAATTTTAAAAAAATCAATTGAGATAGATAATATCTATCAACCATAATTTGTAATATGTATCAAATATACTTAATTCCCATATTACCTAACTAATATATCTAGAAATATTTACTGAATAATTAAGAAAATTAATTTTAATAGGATCTATACGTAAGATCATGATTGATATTTGATTAGTATGGCAAGATATTTCTAACCTTCAAAAAACTGGTAAATACAAAATCTGAAATAGATTTTCTATGAATTAGTATCAAAACATGATTTAATCGAGATTCCCTAGTATTTTATATAATGTTAAAATAATATGAAAATCACTATCATTGTAAAGCAAGAATTAGTAATAGACGGAGTGTAAAAACAATTTGAATGAAGAAGATCAAATACAAAGAATAAAGGATACGGCAAATTCATCTACTGAGCCAATAGTTCAAGCAGGAGCAATTGATGCACTTAAGGAATATGGAAAACAAGCAATAGAAGCGATATCTGAAGTTGTTAATTCACCTATCGTAGACGATCAAGTTAAGAAACAAGGAATGAAGGTAATAGAAGAGATCCGAAACAATAATTCCTAAAGTCAATGATGTCTGTTTTAGTTCTCCTCAATATATTTATTATAATCCCTGCCGGTCTAGCAACTCGTTATCAAATTATCGTTATCAAATTATTGTTGAATTTTAAAACAGATCATTGATTTAGCTATGAATTTTATTTATTTATGTCTTGTATTGTCTGAATCTTGTGATGGATTATTATTATCATTATTATTATCATTATGCTTGAATTTTCCTACTGTTCCTGTAAAATTTCTACTCAAATCACTAAATATATTATAATAAATTATAGTTTGGAACTTGTTATGATTATTATTGCTGTTACTATCTTGAGAAAATGCTAATGCTAAAAAACTTTTGACAAATTGATGATTAAATGAAAGTATTATCAGAAGTGCGGCAAGCAAACTTATTACACATATTAATATCTTTTGCATATAGAAGCAGATTATTGTCTGTTTTATTGTTTATCGATTATATAAATTCTGGCGATAATCGCTATATAGTATGTTTATTTTACGTATTACTAAATGATATGCTACAGACAAGATATAGATAAAACGGAAAAATCCTGTTAATGATAGAACTAATCAAGTGCCTACAGTATACTATCTGCTTTATCGTTACTATTGTGTCTAGTTTGATTACTGCTCATGCGTCATAATTAAATATGATTAATATCATTTACCGATAGGTTATGCGGCTGAATCTTAATTGTTTGAATATAATTTCCAATAGAGAAATGATACCAATATCAAAAAAGATACTTTTCTTGGTAACTGCGGTTATAACAATATTTGTAATTCAGTTTTGTTCAATAAATAATGCAAATGGACTATCTGTTTCCGCCTCTAATTCTACCAATAATATTAATAACAGTAATGGAAATAATGGTAACCGAAATGGTATCATCACCTCTGGAATACAAGTAGATAGCTATCCTGTAGGAATTGCAGTTAATCCTAACACAGATAAGATATATGTAGCAAACGAATTCTCAAATACCGTATCCATCATAGATGAAAGCACAGATAAAGTGCAGGCAACCATAAAAGTAGGGAGTTTCCCATATGGTATAGATGTCAATCCACTAAATAATAGGGTGTATGTAGCAAATAGAGGTTCAAATACTGTATCTGTAATAGATGGTTCAACAAATCTTAAGATGGCAGATGTTCATGTGGGCAAAAGTCCAATAGATGTAGCAGTTAATCCTTCTTCAAATCTGGTATATGTTACCAACATTGAATCTGGTACAGTGTCTGTATTAGACGGTATTACAAACACGGTTTCTTCTACCATAAAAGTTGGCGATATACCATATGCCATTGCAGTTAACCCTGTGACAAATATCACATATGTTACAGATATAGGAGATGGTAGTATATCTATACTACAAAATTCAAAGAAAGATAGTGGGAATAGTAGTAGCAATAATGGTGCGGCCAGCACATTAGAAAAAATTGATGGTATTATTATTGCACCTGCAGGTATTGCAATTAATACATCTACAAATAAAGCATATGTTACTGACTATGCTTCTAATACTGTATTTGTAATCGATCTTAAGACTGGCAGCATTATTCATAGAATCAAGGTTGGAACGAATCCAGTGGGCATATCAGTTAATCCCATTTCAAACCGAATCTATGTCACAAATGTTGGAGATAATACAGTGTCTGTGATAGATGGTTCAAAGGATCAAATGCTTGGTAATACCAGTAATAGCCGCGCAATAATATCAGTTAATCCATTTTTAAAACCTCCTTTTAGTGATTACGATCCATCAGCAAAAATACCTATTAATGTGAAATTTCCATTAATTGCAAGCTTTGCTGCAGTCAATACTGCCAGTAATAAAGCATATGTTACAAATACAGCTTCTAACGCCATATCTGTTATAGATGGCAATAAAGACACAGTATTGGTGAAATTAAATTTCAATATTAATCCTCCAAATGCTGGAGAAATAGTATGCAATGGGATAAGAAGCCTTGGCACAAATTCAACCCTATTCTCGAAGGGAGAGACACTCCAGTGTGTTGCAAATCCACATCATGGATATAGCTTTGATTCTTGGTCTGGTCTGACCAATAGTTTAAGCAATCCTTTGACGGTTCAGATCTCACAGTTTGGAACTACATTATCTGCTAATTTTGAACAAACTCTTCCTCCAGAAACGTATCTTTTTATAGGATTGGCCATAGTTGGTTCAATACCAGTCTTCATAGGTTGGTATAACAAAAATAGACAGAAGCATTACTTGAATTTATACTTGAGCAAAATTGAAAGTATTTATTCTGCATTCTTTCAGAATGATAGTTATAGTAAAGAAGAATATGTTATGCATTTAGAGCAGATAAGAAAAGAAATACTTCGTCTATTTAGAAAGGGAAAGATATCTGATACCTATTATACCATACTAGACAAGAAAACAACAGACTATATTTCTTTGGGCATGATAGACTCCGATCATCAGAAGAAAAGCAATTCATGACAGCCTATGCCATCTCTTTCTTCACTCCTTCCACACAGTTACAATAGATTATCTATATTGAAGGCTCATTGTAGATAGGACCATGCAAAAAAAGATTTGGTAAGGGACTAGATTTCTTAAGAGATCTAGAGATGAAGAACAAAGGGATAGACTAATCCTAGCAATTGTAGCAGCAAACAATCATTATGCTGGGTTTGGTCCAGGAACTGCCAACACATTCAGGAAAATGCTGGATTTATCAGAAGTGACATGGAATAATGTCATAATTCTCAATATTGGAAAAGATGCATTCAGTAGCACAAAACAAACTAGTCTATCAAGTTTTTTTAAATCAAATAATAATTAATTGTTTTACAGATGTAAGTTTGTTTAATTTGAGAATACCGTGCCTATTGTCGTAATTCACTATCTTCTGCCTGATTATGAATTCTTTTTCAAATCCCTTTGATATACGACTCACATTCTTAAGAAACACAGAAAAGAAATAAACTGCAACGGGTTCAACTAGATAAGCAAAGCTTTAAACATTCTCTGCTCTTGCAGATCCGAATCGCCGCACTCTGCTCGAGAGCCTAGAGGCTGGCGAGCAGACTTTGAGCGACTTGGCCGCACCACTTCCAATTAGTCTGATGGCAATCCAGAAACATATCCACGTTCTCGAGAAGGCAGAGCTCGTAACTACAAATAAAATAGGTCGCAATCGCTACGTCCGTCTTAGAATTGACGGGTTACGATATGCCGCTGATTGGATGCAGAACACAGAGACTAGGTGGAACGCCGCATTAGATAGGCTTGAACAAGTCTTAGAAGAGGAGGAGAAGAAACAAAAATGAATGAGAACAAAACAGGAAGCAAGGATGCAAAGGATCAAGAGCTTTTCATTACACGCATCTTCAATGCACCGCGTGAAAATGTGTGGAAGGCTTGGACGGTTCCAGACCTTATAAAACGCTGGTGGGGACCTAAAGGCTTTACGTCACCATACTGTAAGATAGATTTTCGAGTAGGAGGTAAATTTCTATATTGTATGCGATCACCTGAAGGCAAAGATTACTGGACCACAGGTATCTTTCACGAAATCATTCCACAAGAGAAGATCGTATATAGCGATTCATTTGCTGATGAGAATGGTAACGTGGTGCCGGCTACCCAATATGGAATGAGTGCAGACTTCCCATTGGAAATGCTTGTGACAGTAACATTTGAAGAGATTGAAGGAAAGACAAAACTTACCCTAAGCCACTTAGGAATCCCAGCTGGCGCAGATCGCGATGGAGCTAATGTAGGTTGGAACCAATGTTTGGACAAGCTTGCTGAAGCACTAAGATGATTTACGGCAGAAACACAGAATAGGTAATACATCACATTACCTATCTATGACTACTTTAATGGCTGGATTACATAAGTATATGGTTATTGATATCTACTTAGCTGCTGCGAGTCTATGTTTATCTCCCCATTTTTTGAAAGGCTTCTTTTGCAGCTGCCTCTAATTCCTCTTTTGACATATCTTTCTTATGGGTAGCGACTTCCCAAATGTGGCCAAATGGATCTTTTAGCTGACCATATCTATCGCCCCAAAATGCATCCATTAAAGGCATAACCACGGTGGCTCCTTCTCTCTGAGCTTTATCAAATATCTCATCGACATTCTCAAAATACAAATTTAAAAATATTGAATTTCCGCCCACAGTGTTAGGTGCTCCTATTTTTCCTACATTGGATATATTATGTTCATCGCACATTTCGGGAAATTCATCAGCTAAAAGAAGTCTTGAACCACCTATATTTAGAACTGCGTGAATGACTTTTTCGCCTCTCTCACGATCCTTGTCTGCTGGTATTGTATATCGGGATACTTCTATTGCGCCAAACACTTTTTTATAGAATTCAATCGCATCCACAGAGCTTTTTACAAATAAGTGTGGAGTTATGGATTCATAACCTTTAGGAATCGGCCTAGCAGTATTTGTATTATCATCGTTTGATGTTTCTGCTGACATTCAAAATCTACTGCCAAAACAGATAATCAAGGAAATAAATATTCTGATAAAACTTTTTACACTTTATATCAGATTTATTCTGGCCCTATAAGCAAATGATAAATAGTTATATCGGGATATTTAACAATTACTTCTTGGAAATTTGCGTCTGCAGTTTCTTTTAAACCCTTATTCGTAGTTTAAAGGGGTTCTGATGATTTATTCCATCAAATAATTTATTCTTGACGCTCTTATACTTTTATCATATTATGATTGTGATCTAGTCAATTTATTTCCAAATGACATATAGCAGTATTCCTCAGTCTACATTACAAAAGTCAGTTATTCACTGGACATGAATAATAGTTGTTCAAGAACTTAAGCCATAGAAACAAGATAGGGCAATCAATTATGAACCTGAATGTGATATTAATAATAAAGTAATGACGCTAATATATCATAAAAGCCAGATAATACCTAAGATACTATGGTCAGAGAAATCATTACATCTGATAAGGTTCACAATGTTATTAATGAAGTAGCGGAGTCTAGGTATGGTTCTCATTATAGTATAGTCTATCATAATTTAAAGGCCCTAAGGAATATGTATTCACGACTGATTAGACAGCATCTGGAGGTTAAAAATGATACAGTCCTTTTCTTACCATTTTATGATTCTACAGAGCAAGCTAGGAATGTATTATCAAAAAATAAGGTTGACGTTAAAAGGTGCGAGAATAAAGAGGAATCGTTAATAATAATGGATGCAAGTAGAGCATATTTTGGATCCTCTACAGACATTATCCCTTTTGTTGCATCATTAACCAAGCTAGTCAAAGAAACAGGGAAAAGTGGTTTATCAGTATTTGAGGATATGGGTCCGTTCTTTTATTATAATAAACTAGATGATTTATTAAAATACGAGGCTATGCAATCTTCTTCATACAAACCGTGGATTAAAGCCAAAGCATTCTGTCTATATAATAAACATGATTATAATGAACTAATGATAAAGCAAAAGAAAAAGTTACAAAGACATCATGCTAAAGAGATAGATATGATTAATCAATAACTATTGTTTGCTTTTACTAGACTATGGTAATATAAGAATAAACTAGACATTCATTTTGATTCAAATCTCTTACAAGAATAGAACAGAACAGAGAAGAACGATCTAATTGATCCTATTTTAAATGCAGCATATTGTTATATTCAATGTCACCCTCAAGGGATATCGTTTGTTCTTCCTTTCCTGTTTTTAGCACTGTCATTAATTCTGATTCAAGAATGTGGGGAATTTTGCATATCTTATTTTCTACTATTTCTCTCATCTGACTAAGA
>DATBGR010000190.1:0-19550 GCA_036557905.1 Nitrososphaeraceae archaeon
GAAATGTTCAGGATCTTTCCAGACAATCATGTTGATAACGATCCGTATAAAGTACTTTTCGGTCAAGGTGAATGGACATGCTCAATCGCAATTTTCACTGGAACGCATGAGGGACCCATGTTAGGCACTGGAGACAAAATCATCCCACCGACAAATCAGAAATTCCTAGTCGAATTTTGCACAGTTGCGCGCTGGAGAAATTCCCAAATAGTGGAGGAGAATCTTTTCTACGACCAAGTAGGAATGATGAAGCAGCTAGGGTTGACTTAAAAAATTTTGTACTGCATAGACAAGATGTTGAAGGCTCTATCATTACAGTAAAAACATATCAACTCCGAGTCAGGCATAACCATAGAGAGTACAAATAAGAATATGGAAGATATGTTGTTAATAACAGAAATTGAGCATTGTCATTTTTAATAGATATTAAGAAGAAATACAATTGCTTACTGATATCTACATTGGTATATAACACTAAGCATTATCAGATTATAGCATCCTTATCAAGTTGTCATGATTTTGCATTTGCCTGTAGTTAAGCCTTTCATGCATAAAATCAGGGATTGGTAAATTTTGAAGTAACTGATTTCTAGCCGAAAACATTAAAAGAATACTCGACATCTAAGGTCATAAAGTATTAACGTAGAAAGGGAACACCATGAATAAAAATGGAATGTATTTACACAAATATTAAACCTGTCCAGGAAAGTGGAGGTGGTCAGATCTCCTGCAAGTATTTATTGATTGATTGTCACAAGTATATGCGAATATCTCGCATATTGTGCTCTTTTGCGCATATCTAAGCAGTAATATTTATCTTAATAAATCTTGTTATATACTAGAGAAGATATGGCAGAGGCAACTGAGAAGCAATACGCACACCCAGAAGTATTAGTCGATATACCATGGGTTGAAAATCATCTTAAAGATTCGAATACCAGAATTGTCGAAGTAGATTATGACCCTGTGGCAAACTATGAATTGGGACATATTCCTGGCTCGGTTCTAGTGAATTGGAAACATGATGTTAACAATCCCTTAAGTAGAAATATACTAAGCAAACAGGCCTTTGAACATCTTATGCAAAGAATTGGAGTCAATAATGATACAACTCTTATTTTGTATGGAGACTTTAATAACTGGTTTGCAGCATTTGCGTTTTGGGCATTCAAGTATTATGGATATAGGGATGTGAGAATTTTAAATGGCGGCAGAAAAAAGTGGTTGGCCGAAGACAAGCCTGTCACAAAAGAGATTCCTAGCTATCCAAAAGGGAATTTTAAGCTAGACCAACAATCAGAGCCAGATAAAAATATCAGAACATTTCTCAATCATGTCCGAAATACACTAGGAACAACCACACTGATTGATGTCAGAAGTCCAAAAGAATTCACTGGAGAAATTACAGCTCCTCCGGAATATCCGACCGAACATGCTCAGAGAGGGGGCCACATACCAAACGCTATCAATATTCCATGGGGACAAGCCGTAAATGATACTGATGGCACGTTCAAGTCAGCTGAAGAATTGAGAAAGTTGTACGAATCCAAGGGAATTACTCCTGAAAAGGAAGTGATAACTTATTGTAGGATTGGTGAAAGATCATCGCATACATGGTTTGTTCTTTCTTATTTACTAGGGTATCCAAATGTGAAAAATTACGACGGTTCTTGGACAGAATGGGGAAATATGATAGATAATCCTATAGAGAAGTAGATAAGCGAGACTGATAAGAAAGTCTAAATTTTTCACAACTTTGTCATATTGAACCCTAGAACTTGAGGTAGTTATCGGGTTATAATCATGACTAGTACATCTACAAACATGTGAATCCCTAATAACTACGATTTGGTTTCTGATTGGTTTCAGATAGATGTTAGCAGCGGTTAATCGAAAGCTCAAATAGCAATGCATTTCTCATCATTACCTATGGTAAAAATTGTAGAAATGGATGAAAGTATGACATTAAAAGCGCAATTCGAAGAAGATGTTGGTCCAGTTGTACTACTTAATAAATTTACTGTGAAACCTGAGGATGTGGATCAATTCTTGAACGTCTTTGCAGATACAACCGCGATGTTTAAGCAACAACCTGGATTCATTTCAGCTCAATTACACAGGGGCATAGGAAATAGCACTACGTACTTTAATTATGTCGTATGGGAATCCGCGCAACATTTCAAACAAGCCTTTGAGAAACCAGAGTTCCTATCTAACATGGCTGGAATTCTCCCCAATGTTGTTATGTCTCCCCATCTTTTCAAAAAAGTAGCCGTGCCAGGTATATGTGTAGACTAACACTGGAAATCAAATGATATTCCAATGACTCTTTCTTTATAAAATACAATTTTATTGATATGGACTACATTGATAGGCACATATGTTCGCGACATGAATTAAACATAGCGAAGTAGCATAGATTTGCAAGGGTCAGCACAGATTGTCTTTATATTTGATGTATATGTAAGATGACACAGAGTGTATTGACCATGGAAGAAGAGATTATGAGACAAAATGCAAAAACAGCGGCAAAGCCGCTTTTTGATTATAATGTGCCATGAAGCAGAATAGAAAAGGAAAAATCGAACATAATCAACATCATTCTAAAAGTAATGAGAGTTTGAATCAGCAAGCTGAAAAATATTGTGTTTGTGGGCATCTAAAATCACATCATGCGAAAATATTCGGATGTACCTATTTCTACGTATGTACTTGTAGATTGTATTATCCTGTTAATAAGTAGGTTCAAGAATCGAAATGGAAAATGACTTGAGTTGATGAGCTGAATCGATACCCAAACTTTAATCGGAATTTGACCCTTAAATAAGTAACGCAAGATCTACCTCAAAATATACCTACTAGTTTAACCAAATTTCATTTCTAGTTGAATTAGAGTGGGTGAGAGAAAATAAGTAGCACAACAATAAGTTGTAATTTGACTAATATAAGATTGAAACGAGGTAAAAAGAGTCCCAGGGAAGTGCAAATACCTTGGGTTGTAATTTGACTAATATAAGATTGACTAGTAACGTATCCATAATTTAATATTAAATTGTTGAACGTGATTCACACCATATCATCTTATTATATCTATATAATACGACTAAATTTGAGTGGAATGTCTGCATTTAACAGTATGTGTAAATTTTCTGGTTATAAATTCCAAATTATGACAATATTGTACTAATAATATCGAGCCACTACTGATCCATTTCATCTTACCGCATCTCCTTGAACTTCAAAGGCTTTAGGATTCCTACAGTGATAACATTGATAATTAGCAAAATGATTAAGGATATTCGTGCCGAGTTCAAATTTAGAATTAATTAAAGCCCCAGGTATAGTCTTTTTACATAGACTGCATCTCAGTGGAACGATATTATCAGGGTAGGCTTCCATTGGAACACGAATAGAGACGATAAGACTAGACTGCCATTCATGTTCGCTTTTCAATGATAAAAGCTTGTAAATGTCCTCGTTCCGAAATTTCCCCTCTTCATGGTACTTATCAACGAGGCGCTTAAGTTCCCCGCTGGGTTCCATAATTCGTCCGCAATCTGTTATAATGTGCTTCAACAGTGCATCGATGTCAATACCTGATAATCGCAAGAATCTACCATATTCAGATTCTACAATTTCCGGATGATACCCAAACTTCGCAATCACATCTACGGGTTTTTTTCCTGCATTAAATTCATTGTATAACATTTTTAGATCTGATGACTCCATTTTAGGTAGGTTCAAGAACCGATCTGATTTACCATTAAGATTAATATTATCAGCTGGGATAATCTGAGCTTGGCTCTTGGATACCGAAAAATCCTGGGTTCCGCCCTGAGATAGATCACTCTGCTGAAGAAATATTGAGGTCTCAGCCTTCCTCTTTGATAGTTCCATAGTCTTGCTCATAACTAGGCCGGTTCCTGTCCTAGCTTTCTTGTACCTACTCTTCTCCTTCCAAACGTATTCAATTGTAGTACCTACCTTTGAAGCTATTTCATCAGGACTGTAATTCCCGTCAGATACTAATGCCCAGATACGTTGTTTTTTGCTCCCTGTGTTTGGTGGTGGGTAAGTCGGTTTCAAGATGGTAAGGTAAGTAAGGTAAGCCAATTATTTATACCTTACAATGTGCAGTTTTACCCACTCACTTACCGTCCAAAATGTCTACCTACTGCCTTACTTACTAGACTGTAATTCCACTATGCTGTAAATAATATTGTGCATACGTATATGTACACACATACAGTATATCAATCGAATCCGCAAACCACGTCAAGTATTCATTCTCCTCCGCTCAGGGCTGCCAGCTCAATTAAATACTGAGCTCCCGGGGCGAAGAAGAGAGGTACGAGATAGCGTTCGTACACTTTGGCGCTACTCTCATCAAGTTGCCATCTATCAACTGTTCCTGTGATAGAAACTTACGTTCTCCTAGCATATAATGATCGTAGTCATGGCGCTTATTGCGTATATATGCCATGAAGTTTTCACTCGTATTCCTCTATTGACAATATACAAAATTAATCGAATATAATATATCGCTATTATTATAACGTGTAGGTAGACCATTCCTCTTTGTATGAGTTAGGATATTTTAGTTTCAGTTTCTCACCTAATAGTGAATGATCATTGAGCTAATGACGACTAGTTAGCATTAATATTGTGCCCGACGCGTGAGCCTCATTCTGCCTGTTATCTCAAGTTTTTGGTTATCTTTTATTGCCGTAACCGTTGCTTTTGCAGAAACAATTCGGTCAAGCTATACAATATCCAGATGAATGACCATACGCTATTAACCTTGATCAGTTCTTTAAGTTATAAGATTCTGATGCTAATGCTAATATGAGGACATCAAATATATCATCTTGTAATAACAAAATGGCAAACTCTGTTGAAATTTAAGAATGTTCATGTTTACTGCAATCAGGCGAGCACATTAGATTTCAACTTCATTGTGGGAGAACTACAAAAATATTTCACAGGCATTAAGATAGATATAAGACCTCCTTTTTTGAACATTATTGACAATCTACTGGCAGAGCAGTTAGTTTCTATCCGTATATCTGATGTCAAGAAACCTTTTAATGAACAACCAAGAACAAAAGTTCAAAGAGAACTAGATCAAAATGTTGCTTATGAGAAGAATTTTACAAGATATCTAATTCTTAATGATGTTAATAGTAAAAATAATAGCAGTCACAGAAAGCACTATAAAGAATTGATATTATACGACGGGTTTATGATACAAAGATTATTTGAAACAATGATCAATGAAAATGAGGCTAATACTGATCATGTGCATATAGTGTTTGAAGATAGATTAATCAGTACTTTTAGCGAAGAAGACTGGCGTTATCACGCAAGAACTATACTGGGAGGTAGTCCTTCAATTATTTCCACTACCGGTATTATTGAAGCACCTGCCAAACCAAAAGAGTGGTACATAAAGCAAATGCAGCTAGCGAATTATGGTATATGTAGTGATGATGACGAAAATTATTCGAACCCATCATCTAATGAGAAAGAAAAGTATCTTGATTATGATGATTATAGAATAAACTTTGCAGCGGTTGGATATGCTCTTCAGGTATTATTTTTCTTTATAACCGAAGGAAATCCTTTCTGTAATGATATTAATTGCAGACTTTATAATGCACATTGGCAAGAAGAACTGATATATTCACAAGTACAATGCAAGAGGCTATGTAATGACCATGCTGAATTATTATATAAATTTAATACCGCCAGCTGCTGAATATTAGGCAGCTTATATTGACTATTTATACGATTGAGTCTAGGATTAGTCTTGGTTCTATCTGGGGTAACAAATGGTTATAGGCAGCCTTTTCATCACAAGGCAACAAATAAAGACAATATGCAGGATCTAGTATGACTATCGAACAAACTGTTATGCCTTATTTGCTTTTCACAATAGTCCTAGAAATCCACCATACTTTGGCTTGCTTATCTTAATAGAGAATTATTTTACTCATTTTTTGATACGTGGTTTGGGACTTATCTCTCTGTCGACCTGAACCACACAGAAGAGATTACCATCTGGATCTTCCAATACGACAAAGTCAGCATCTTGTCTATATCTCCATGGATAACGATTTCCTCCAACCTTGACTAGTCGTTCTACTTCTGCCTCTCTGTTGTTAGTATATAAATCAAGATGTAATCTACTTCTCCTCCCAGAGTTTTTTCGTGGAACTTGGTTCAGAGACAGATTTGGCATCTTTCCATCTGGATCACGTAGGACCACCCAGCCGCCTTTAGCTGGTTCTCGGGGGACGTAGTGAAGAGCTTCCTGCCAGAATGCCAACATTTCATCGAATTGATAACAAGCAATAACAATCGAACCTATTCTCATTTATTTATTCACTTTACTTTTCTGTTATTCAAATAAGTATACACTATTTTGATCAAGACAGATATTATTATCCAAATAGACTTTATTAATCGTTGATACTGGTATTCTATTGATTGTTTTGTCTGTCGTAGTGATAGCACAGTATAATCGCGACATGTTAAAATGACTCTGGTCATCATAAATGAAGACATCACTGGAATTTCAATGACTGCAGATTCAATCACTAGTAGGTAGCATTATGGCACTAAAAATCATATCTATCTGATTCATCTCTATTTTTATTAAACGTCTGTTACAGATTCTTATATGAAGTTGGAATGAAAGTTCCGGTTACTTAATTTTCTACTATCGATTCATGGGACTGACATATGTATCATCTTTTGAAATGCTATGACTACACTCACGCCTACGATGAACCGACATATAATGCTACGCTGCAACACATGTGGCGTCTTAGTATTTGCTAGTAGAATGATATAACAACAGAGAATAATGACTTTGAGAGATTATCAATTTACATCTCTATACTGACTAATACTTCGACGGCAGATTGATGACTGAATAATGACCCATTGTCTTCAAGAAATTCGCAGTTCCAGAAGACTGCGAAGTGTAATAATTTAAATATTACTTTATATTGGAACCCTTTTCGTGCCATACAGTCCTTTACCTGTTTGCTGTAAGGTTCTTGGATTTCCATCTTTGAATACATCTTGAGGGCAATATCGAGCAGAAAAACCAGCCATCTTGTCATCTATAGATTTAGGTGCTCTACCCTTTTCTGTTATATGATACTCTATTCTCAATGGTGTTTAAAGATAGATTTTTCTGTATACTAATCCATTCTTTTCCATCTCTTCTAGCATACCAGAAAGCGTCTTTGGATTTAGCCCTTCTATTGATTCAATAAATTACTGCATACTCGCAGTCAACAGTGTTATGACAACCAATGCAGACAGGAAAATGTTTGGCTATAAGAAAAACCATAGTAAAACCACCAAATTAGTAATTATCTCGTGGTTGAAACCATACAAATATGACAACTAGGTAAATTATCAACCCGAAACGGTAGTAATAATTGGGTCCGTTCAACCATCCTGGAATATCCTTTAGTGAGAACCCTGTTATACACATTTACATGAATTAGTGATACAGTCGCTGTGTTGAGACTTAAAAGAGTGTACATCGTATGTGCATTGTATTGATGCATATCGAATCAATCCCTATGAGAGAAAAGTGGATATGCCCGGCCAGATTTAGTAACAAGTGAAATTTTATTTGATGAGAACACAAATTTGACTCTATTATTTAAGCATGAAACCTAGATCAGATCTGAGGTTAAATATTGATGTTGGATGCTATCTATATATTCTGGTAGGGTATACATCAAAAAGTCCTTAGACATAGAGTTATATTTTAGATAAAGATATTTAGATTTGCTTAAAATGAGATTCGGATTACAACATCCTAATTTTAGTTTCGATTACAAGAATGGAGATACAGCACAAATCGTTGAATCCTTAAAAGATCTTATCTTGCTCGCTGAAAGTGTGGGCTTTGATTCCTTTTGGGTAATGGACCATTTTCACCAAATAAAGTTTGTGGGAAATCCTGATGAACCTATGCTTGAAAGTTGGACTACAATCGCTACCCTCGCAGGTGTGACTACAAAAATAAAACTTGGAACATTGGTAACAGGTATCGTATATAGACATCCAGCAATCCTGGCGAAAATTGGTGCGACTTTAGACGTCCTTAGTAAAGGCAGATTGTTTATGGGAATAGGAGCAGCATGGAATCAGGAAGAATCCTTCGCATACGGAATTCCTTTTCCCACCACAAAAGAGAGACTATTGAGACTTGAAGAAGTAATTCAGATTATATTAAAAATGTGGGCCAAGTCTACGGCTACTTTCAATGGAAAATTCTACCAGATAAAGGATGCATACTGTAATCCTAAACCAATACAGAAGCCGCACCCTCCAATTATGATAGGTGGGGGCGGAGAACGAAATACATTACGAATCGTAGCAAAGTATGCCGATGCATGCAACCTGTTTGGCTCTATAGAGACAATAGAGAGAAAATTGAATGTATTAGAAGAGCATTGTAACAATATTGGGAGGGACTACCATTCAATTCTGAAAACTAAATTGGGCATAGTGTTGATTGATAATGATAAAGAACTACTAAACAAAAAGGTAAATGAGCTGTTTAAAGGAATGCCTAAAGAACAGATTAGAGAATTCGTCATTTTTGGAACTCCAGATGAAGTCTTGAGAGAAATAGAATTATTCGAAAATGTTGGAATTGAGTATTTCATAGTCAATCTGGATCCATCTAGTGAAAGCGCACAAGTGGAACTGTTTGCAGATAAAATTATGAAGAAAACCCTTGCTTCATGATTTAAACTAGATTAAATATTTCACCTACGTTCCTCTTTATAAGTCATAGATATGGTAGGAGGACGACAGGTAAAGATAAACCAGAGGCAGCAGGAGCAGGGGTCAGAGTCAGAAAATAATAGAGCATTTCTCAATCTTATCAACTCGTTACGTTTCAAATCTACGATCAAAACGTATAGGCTTGCATTAGAGAATTACATGCAATTCATGAACATCAAGTCCTTTAACTATTCCAGTCTCTTAAAGCCAGATAATAAAACTATAGAACAACAGTTAATAGCATATTTGGTTGATATACGAAGGAATCAGAAATTATCTCATGCATCATCATCAACAAGATTAGCAGCATTACGCAAATTTTACGAGTTGAACGATGTAGTGCTAACAAAGGTCACTAAATGTATTAACTTTATACCCCTCATCTTATAGATTGATATTTAGGAATAGGTATTTTTCAGGTTAACTATCAACATCTAATATCATTGTCGTAGAACTATTGTGATACCTTGTTATTATCATTATCTAACCTAGTTGCAGTAATAATTATACTAATGCCACACATCGAAGGTGAATCCTACCAAGTAAAGATCTAACGCACAGCGTCATGTAGTGCGGGAGGTGAGCTTATCCTATACGATACTGTTTAGTATGTGTTCTAACAATTGCAATACTATGTCGGCTGCTCTGGATGGAGTTATTCAGCATGGCAAGGACCGTTTTATCCCCACAATCTAGAGAATTCATGATGGTTAAGTTACTATTCCTTCCCAAGTATTTGATTTTGTTTAAATTGATTCGTCTTTTTATAGGACGCCTAATGCATTATGGTAAAGAACTGGTGTAAAGAAAGACTTCAGACCTGGATCTAGTGGATTATCGCAAAGAAATAACACGATAGAACTAATGCATAAATCTTGTTATCGTTATCTGATCTAGGTAAATACTAGAACCATCGTTCATAATATGTCTTTGTATACAGTGTTTAGGATCACTCTATTTTTAGAGCCTTACCATGATGTTTAATTAATTGTTGTTTTTGACTGTCTGAGAATTTGTTAAAATCTTTTTGGTGGTATAACCAAAAGCCTTTCATGTCAACATCAAATTTTGTTGGTAGTGATAATTCATAATCAACAAGGTCATTTAACTTGGACTTGTGATTATAGGCACCACCAATGTCACCTATGATTGAAATCCCATTCTTTCCTGTTTGCTTAGCATAATTAACCAGATCTCTTTTAAAAGGAATGTCTGATTGTGAACCAAAATATTCTTTAAGTGAATCGATAATTACAAGTCCTTTTTCTTTTTCATATTTTGACACATTTACACGACTTTTTGACAGAATTTGTCTAACAGAATCAGTAGTTTCGTAAAAAGGGTTTATAAGAATAATTTCATTATTATTTTTGATTTGCCTTTGAATATACTGGGAATACATCTCTCTTAGCGTAGTCAGATCTGGATAAACTATTAGATAGTGAGAACAAAATTCCGCTTGGATGATTTGATTTACAGCCTCACTAACATAATGATGCTCTAGCGGAGCTTGTATCATATAATCCATTAGTGAAATATTGGACACCATCGTATATAATGCACTATGGGTAAATATTTTACAAAATGTCACTGAACTTTATAGTAGTTTAGATATTTTACCTGATTTCCTTTAATATATCATATAGCTTGGATATAGAAAATGGCTTTTGAAGAAAACCATCTATTTTTATTGATGGCAAGATATGGTAAAACTCCTTGTCTTCTATCTCAAAAGCAGTCATAAGGATTACATTTACTTTTGGATTGATTTTCTTTACTTGTTTTACAAACTCATAGCCATTCATGCTAGGCATCCTAACATCTGAAATTACAAGTTCATAATCTGATGGTTTCTTGCTGAACTCTTCAAAAGCTAACAAGGGATCTGTAAAAGAAGACACCGAAAGACCAATCTTTTCAAGGCCGATCTTAATTAGCGATGCAATATCATGATCATCATCGACTACTAGCAACAAGTCATTTATCGATAAATAAAGAATTATTTATGATTTCCTGAATACATTACGAAACAATTATTGAGAAAGATTGGCAAATAATAATACAGAACATAGTCAGACCCTGGACAGGATCTATATTTTAGCTAGCTATATGATATGTATAACTATTTCTATTTGACTCATATGTCTGTGTTTTTATCTTTCTCGTAGCTTCATCATTTGCCGTGTTTAAATACCTCTTCAGTCTTTGGACAATGCATTTTGTGTCTCAATTACTTCTTCTTTGCATTCTTTTGCTTTAGCCTTTCATTGACTGCCAATATCCCTAGCATGCCAAAATCATTAGGCCATACCTTTTCTGTATTTCACAAAGATGAAAAATAATCGACATAAGAATTGGTTGTATTCTTATTGGGGATCGCAGCACAGAAACAAGCCTATCTATAAAATATATAGGTAAGTTAAAAGAGATTCATTACCACTTTTATTGCCTTTATTTATGGTTAAAAACCAAAGATTCTACAAAGCTAGCTTGAATTTTCCTTGATATATTCGATACTTTTCAGTCCATGTTCCTTTACGCCATCGCTTAGGCTTGATAGGTGGATGACCTCGTTTATGGCGTCAACTGCCTGCTCTCCGAAAGTTGCTAGTGTATCGATTGCCCCGGTCTGAACGACCACATCATTAGAACTATATACTAAATGTTTTACTCTCGCGATTGCTTCTCCATTTTTGTCTCGTATTGACAAAACGTCTCTTACCTCCCGTATTCAACGACATCGTCTAACTATATTAGAGTTGTATAGATTTTATTACAATTTATGTCAATTACTTGTAATTTAATAGAATGTTATTATCATTAGTTAAACCAGCACGAATAATTCTTGTCATTTTAGATTTACTGTTAAATTATCAGAAGTTATAACTCATGATAAATAACAGAAGGATGTAGAGAGAACGGCTAGTATAATAATATTAATTTTGTCAGTATGCCATCTTTTTAAGAGAAAACATCTCCCATATGCATCCAGACTCATCCATATTAATAATAATTTTCGTGATTACCATACATTATTCTGTCTATATGTTTTAAGAGCTCTTCATTAGTTATGGGCTTCCAAATAAAACAGTTGGCTGGAAGTGAAGAAAATATGTCAGAATATGACCCATAATACATTTCCCCGGCCGTAAGAAAGCATACTTTCATCTTATCATCTAATTTTTTTAATCTCTCTATAAAAGGTAAAACCATTCATATCTGGCATTTTAATATCAAGAATTAATAGATCGTAGTAATGAGGTTTGAAGTTATCTAAAGCAAGAAACGGATTCTCATATGAATCAACGATAAAACCGTTTTTCTCTAGGTCCTTGCGTAATGCTATGTTAACATCAGATTCATCGTCGATAACTAGAATCCTTTTTGACATTTTTTGTGACCTTTGCTTATTATGTTTGCAAGGATTTTTGACTATTTAAGTAACTAGAAAAATATGAAATGCAAGAGTAAACTATTACAATCCCGGTTTCAGGACACACTAAATATTCGGGCATAAAACTAGCTACATATGTTATCTATTTTTAGATTAATACACAATAATTTTGACAAATAATAAACATTGTTTAATCATCAGACAATTAAAATTCTTGTTGCAGCGATGGTATTTAATGCCAAGTTAAATGAGAGATGGAGACTTGTTTGTTCAGTAGTGACAATTTGACAAACGTCATAGCACATTAGGGGAGTATTATTAATGCCAATCTAACTCTGTTGATAATCTTACAACCCTAATCAGCTCAGGTGTTTCAACTCCCATTTTAGTAAGCTCATGTATTCTTTCATCCATATCGTTAAGGATTTTGGTTTCTATATCCAAAGATAATGCCTGCATTTGTTTTCTTGAGAAATATAGAACTACAAACAATGTAGCAATTATTCCAAGCGCTTCTGCCATACTGAAATATTCAGCAATACCGACTTCAGCCATATTCTTTCTGAATAATAAAAATAAAGAGGTGTTCATAACAATATCGTTACACAAATACATATTTGCTATTGTGTCCGAAATCAGCCGTTAATGAAAGAAGCCATTCATTTTTTAACTGCAGGGTCTATATATTGATTCATATCATAAGGACTAACGTTTTCTCCTCACCATCAAACAGGAATAACTTTTTGGGCTACGCATTTTCAAATACTATGCGTCTATCAATATTTGATCTAATTTCTTGAAAAATGGGAATAATCTAAAATTAATGTGAATGTCAACGACTGAACCCAGCAAATAGATTGTAAGTCTGTGCACCAAAACTTGCTAGCAGCTTTTTTAATTCCTCACTGGGATTACCGTAAATATCAAATCTATCTATTTTAGCAATATCAAAAATCCTTGGAAGTATTGTTTGTGATGCAACACTATTATTGTGAGCAAGCGCTGCCTCTGAAATTGTATACGTTTCATGAACAATACACTTTGTCTCATCTTTATTTAGATAAAACTTATAGCTTATTGTATCTGGCTCGTTGGCTTCTACCATTCTGCTCATTTCCTGTATCAGTTTCTTGTATTCTTTTTTTCCTCCGTTTATAATGAATTCTGCTTTAAAATGTATTAGATTATGCTCCATATTTTGGCTACTAGCCAATCAACAGTATTTAACTTATGTTTATTTGCAGATCACATTTGCTGATTAAGGCATAGATCTCTAACCGGAAGTAAATAATTGAATTTGTTATTATTATTAGCATTACTATTGTATTTAACATCTTTATTATTAGTGAACTTTACTTTTACAGTTGATGGTGACAGTAATGATGACTTTCTTTTCCTTCTGCTGGTTATGCAGCGAGTGATTTCAATATGCTTATCAAGTTTTGAAAGAAGAATATCATCGAATAAAGATTGTGGGTGATTCCAAGATACTACACCTAAAATTTGTCTTGGTGACGATGCCGACATTGATATTTTCCTAATTGCAGAGACAATTTCCTTTATCAGATATATAGCCTCTTTACGATCAACACTAGGGTCATGAGTAAACATATGCAACAAATCTGAAACAATTACAAGGCGAGTGTCAAATTGTTTTATGACTTTAGGTAATTCATTAATAATTAAATCTGCTAGTTGATATATTGTAAAGGCTCTACTTGCAATAATCCTTTGTAAAATCTTTTCCAGATCGAAGCCATATTGTCTTGCAAAATTTACATATTGATAGAAATCTAAACTATTTCCAGCATCGATAGTGATTACGAATGGTGAACCAACGCCGCCATGCTTTTCTGACAATAAAGAACGAATACTCAATCTTGTAAGAAGAACATTTGTATATTTTCTGTTGTTACTACTATCGCCAATAATACCTAATGTATCACCAGTTTTAAGGTTTAGAAAAGAAGAAGAATCTAAGGCTTCGATACCGAAAGTAAATCTGTCAATTAATTCATCATATGCAGACTGGAACTTGAGTGAGGGCGAAACTAGTGACGGTGACGGTTGTCTATTGTTCTTATTATTACTGCATTGTTCTTGTAGTTGCACTTCATTACTTTCCTTCATCAGGGTTTTTAGAAGGGCGTAACCACATTTGGGACATTCTTCCTTAGTTTTGGCTGTCAAAAGATTTTGGTATTGATCTCCTGCCATCCTCTTTAGTATCGTCCCACACTCTGAACAAGAATATTGCAATATTTGATTATACATCTTTGTTGGGACGGCACAGTTACCGTATAATACCATATAAGAAATAGAACTGGAAAGAGTCAGGGAGGGCACAGAAGTAGTCTAATAATTATTATTGCAAGTGAGGAAATTTTGTAAGTGATATGTAATAATCTTTTAATAAACTCAAAAAACACATAACAATGCCTTCTATGGGTGGTCTGATGCTTAGCAGGATTGGGACAATCTAGAGTAGAGGTAATTCCATTTCTAGCATCATGTATTCTATATGTTTTCTAGTAAAAATATACCTCAGGCAAGTATGAAAGATTTAACTTTTACATTCTACTTTGTAATGGTTAGATATAACAACACCATTGCATTGTTGGGTAGTGGATGTTATGTTTGTGCGAGTTGTCTTTTGACCGACGAGGTGGATTCGTCGGTCATTTTATTATTCAAATAGTATACATGCAGCCTAGCCTACTCTCTCTAAACTCTGGATTTTGATCACCAAAATACCTCTGGTCATTAACATATTGGCTTTTGGCTTCATAGAAGTGTTCGTCGCATAGTCCGACAGTCCACGCTTGGTTACGTTTGTCAACTCAACCCTTACTGCTGCAGTTATGTTCCACCATGAAAAATCTGTCACCTCGTTTCTTACAGTCATTACAGCCCCCGAGCAGTCTTTGAACCTATAGATTGATTGCTTTTTTGTAGGCTCTTCTGATTGTTGAGTCGTTTGAGTAGGTTTTTGCAGCTTAGGCTGCAAAAACAAATTCAACATCAGTACGAATTCAACCGAGATGAGTTGGAATACATGTCCGATGCAATCAAGTTCCTGCTCGCTTGTTTGGATAGTGAGAGCATATACTTGCGTTCGGACCTGATGCCATTACTAGCAAAGGTAGAGAGGATGGTTCATAGAGAGGAGGCTAAAGCATGAATAACTAACAGAATTAGAAAAAGTCTGTGAAGAAGAACAGTCTTGGGGACGTCACTACACTACAATCATAGGTCCACAGGCAGATGCAATTATGCAACTTCTTGAAGACGTAGGCGTTATTAGTTGGAAAGACAGAAGTGTTCCTGGATTGACAGTATTGGAGGTGTGGGCCGATGAGTGAATTTGGAAAACCGCGGCTGTGCATGCATGGATGTGGTCACGAGATCTACTTCAATGCTAATTCCACGGTTGGGCCACCCAGCGAGTAAATGGGTTCCTTTGGAATATTCCAACGGAATTAGGACGGGTATGCCACACGATTGTCCCAAAAAACATAATGGGAGCGGTCAACTACTGAGTAACTCAGCGTTAGCTATAGCAATGACAACTGACAACCTAGCAATAATAAAACAAATAGCTGCAGCACTCAATGAGTATATAGCGATCAAGGAAGGAATGGCAGCAGCGGCAGCATCAACAACACTGGAATCCCTATTAGTAATAGTTTAATCTGGTTTGAAAACCCTTTAATTATATACTTGTCCCCATAAAGTATTATCAACCCGCGAGCAATGAATAATGAATAATGAATATGGGCTAAAATGCGAAAGTAGTATTAAACCGCTTTATTGTATCCATTTTTCATATAGATCATGTATCTCGAATAGAGATCATAAGATGTTATTAATTTATTTCGAATAACTATATAATCCTATAATTCATACATGAATCTACTGTCATTCAACAGTATTAGGTTGGCTGGAAACCCCGGTAGCACATTTGCCAAAAATTCATGACATATGTTCATCTGAGTAAATTGCTATGGGGCCACACCATCAACCAACTTTGCTCTTTAAGTAATTGACTTTTATATTCTGTAGATCTAGCATTGATACGATATGTAATGATTTGGCAGTAAACTGCTGGCGCTTAGCATTTATTTATTCACTATTCCTGTAACTGTCTCCAATTGTCTCAGTGATTTTCTGTCATCTGCGTATAACGCGAACGTAAAGCCATTCTTCCATGATGCTATTTGTTTGGTGATTTATCGTTCAGTCAAATCTGTTAGAGTACATTTCCTTCTTTACTATGAACTATACTTTAACAGTAGGGAACGGTTAGTTTGTTTCTTCACTTCCTTGCTTGTCTGATTGATCTGTCAATACTATCACATTAGTTTCTGATGAAAGGCAATACGAAAATGAATGTAAAGGCATTTCTCATATTTAATATGTACATGACAAATATATCATCCATATCATTGAACAGACAGGTTAGGTGATAAATAGTTTGACACTGATGAACCATGGTGATGAACTATTAGCCAATCCTCTTTCCCATTACTATATTCAAATATATTAGTAGCAGTAACACCTAATTTTACAGTTTGCTGACTGATGGAGGTCTCTATGTTTTCTAAACAGACAACTACTGAAATTTCTTCAAAGATCCTTATTTTTGGATTCGTAATTACAAATTTTATCATTTCAGTGTTCTGAAATATTGTTATCCAGCTCTCACGAATTGCAAGCCAACCAACAAACAAATCCCAGCCTGGATGTACACACAGTATTCTCATCATGTTTCCATATCCGTTCCATCCTTTCAATAGAAAGATTTTCAAAAGCGTTGTAGAAGTCAAAGTTAGCTTCTAGTACTTTTTCATATTTCTGATTTACATCCATCTTTATCGTAATATTATATCTTAGTCAAACTTTTACCTGTTTCTAAATGATCTGTCCATTTGTTGAGATGAAAATTAATGACACTGAATTTGAGATATTTATCTATCTTATCTGCTTCTCTAAGTTAGTTCGAAATGTTGATCATATCTATTACAATGCGCGTCAACTAGTATGATAGAGGCAATAATCAGTAATTCAATTCAATTCATTTCAATTTAGTAGTGGAGAAATAATTATATGAATGGTGTGGTGGTGTCACCCTCCAGTAGTCATATATACCTAAATCTCTTCTAAGCCATCAAGAGCACGCCTCAATTTGAGATATCAATACTAGTAGTATGACGAATCAACTTCAACAATACACATATAATTTGATTATGCATTTCGATATCTTCACTATAGAAATTCTGGAAATAAGGTTGTTGACTATTTGTTTTTATATTTGTTAACTTGCGCTGTGTCATCTTTTCACTATTAAACTACTCTTTTCATACTTTTCGAAATTTAAGTATATACAAGTTATTGATGATGAGTGTCCTCCCTTATTAGTTATTCAATAAGTCAAGTACCATATTATTTTCAGTCATTTCGATTGGTAGTTAAACCTAGCTTCAGTATTATATTAGGAAACGTCCTTGATTAGGCGGCTGTGTTCAGTTCCACAAATCTGTCATGATATCACTTTCTAATTAAAGCGTTAATCAGATCAGCTGAATATAGAATGATATCTCGTTCATAATTGTTTCCTACGATATATGCACAGCTAGAAGTTGAGGATTTGTTCTGGTTGGCAGTGATAGGGATTATTGAGTTACGAAGATTAGTAAATTTCTTAAGGTGTAGAGCATCTCAGTTCATAATTTATATCACCTAATAGCTTTCAGTGTTATGAACCATTTAAAATACTATCTTTTAGCCAATATTCTTGATTAAATCTCGTATTTCTGGTTGAGGAAAGATCTCTATCAGCCTTCTTGGGACCTTGTCCTCGAAGACTACATCAGAATACCATTTAGAGCCAAAGGCTGTTAATTGCATCAAGATTGGCAATGTATCCTTGCCCTTCTGTGTAAGTCTCCAGATTACCATACTTGGAGATCTACTTTCCTCCTCACATTCGATAAAATTTTCTTCTTCTAGCTCCTTTAAACGCATTGAAAGAACCCTTGGAGTAAGACCTGAAATTGATTCCAGTAATCGATTGAACCGTGCAATTCTACGAAAGCCAATATCTCTGATTATCAAAATTGTCCATTTTTTACCAAGCACTCCCAGAGTAGTCCTGATTGGACATTTGATGAATTTTACCTTGGGTGTAATAACCCAATTGATTTCGTAAACTGATTTATCTTCTTCTTGACGTTTTATATATTGCAATCGCTATACTTGTGATCCCTTGCATACTTATAAACTATATTTTATATACTGTTACGCATGAGCAAATCAAACATAGAGAAAGTTAAGGAGGAGGACGTTGAAAGTAAAGTTTTGTCCTGTATTTACCGGGTTCTGATTAAGAATCACGACGATATGATGCAGTCAGGTAAACACTCCGACGGGTTAATTAAAATACAGCGTATAATATATCTTGAGGATTATCAATTTAACAACTCAAAGATCAATGTGAATATAGGGTTTGTCAACGAGCCAGTAATGGATATGCATAGGTCTTTAGGGGTGGATAATAATTAACATGCCTACAATTGTACATTTCGAAATACCTGGTGACGATATCGAAAGAACAAAAAGATTCTATTCCGATCTGTTCGGATGGAAAATAGAGAAATGGCAAGATCAAAATGGTGACAGTCAGCTTACTTCTGCTGCTGGCCAGCCTATGGATTATTGGATTGTCACAACAACTGATAGTAAAGGATTTAATGGGTTAAGTGGCGGGATTATGAAACGTCAAATGCCTGGACATAACATAACTAATTACATAGGTGTGAAATCCGTTGAAGAATATTCGGCAAAGGTGGTAGAATGTGGAGGCAAGATAGTTGCATCTAAAAAGGCAGTTCCCGGTATGGGTTATTTTGCACTGTGTCTAGATACTGAGGACAATGCATTTGCCATATGGGAAGTAGATGAAAATGCCGGATAGTCGCATTCTTTCTTGTTTTAGTACAAATGACAAGCATCTTGTAAAAAATCAACCACTTCTGTAGAGATAACCATCAAAGTCAAATCTCTATGACTGTTGAGTGTACGACTACACCATTACAATTATTAGAAGATTTCTCAAAAGCATGGCAAGTGTGATCAAAATATTTCGATCATCAGTAAGAAAATCTTTTTGTCAGATTTTAGAATGTGCACCAAATTACCAATATGACCGTATTTAATCGTCAGCAACCTTTACCTAGATCATACAGTTAAAAAATATCGTGACGGAAGAGAACAGAGAACGTGCAGATAATCAGCAGCGATTCCAAGGCCACTTGGCTAATGAACGAACTTTTTTATC
>DATBGR010000191.1:0-4580 GCA_036557905.1 Nitrososphaeraceae archaeon
TGCTAGAATTGAACTGTCCAGCTTTCCTATTATGTCCAACGAATCATTTATTTTTGATTATAATGAAAGACGTGGAGTAGAATTGCAATTCGGATCCAGATAACGTAACGCTGATTCATCAAGACAAGACATGAGCTGATTTCTAAATGGCCAGTGATGAGGAAGAACAATAAACAAACTACATCTCTTAATTGTAGCAGCAAACAATCATTATGCTGGGTTTGGTCCTGGAACTGCTAATTCATCTAGGAAAATATTGGATTGCCAAAAGTCACACAGAATTATTTTGGAATGCAACAGAAAGAAAATGAATACAGTTATGATTTATCATAATTGCTGCTTACTAAACTAGAATAATATCTTAATCATAATCTCATGTAAATGCTTGAAAATGTGATATACCCAGTAATGGGATTTGTAGGAACTCTACTTGGACTTGAAGCAGCCTGGCACTTTACAGCCTGCAGTATACCTAAGGACACAATAAAGCCTTGTATGTATAAGCAGGTAAAATTAGCACTAGTGAAATCAAGGTAATAAATAAAAAATTTATAAGCTATAATGAGATGCCTAGAGGAATTCTTATAGTTAATAATAAATTCTTTTCTAGGCTAGTTAATTAGCGGCAAACTAAAACTGAAAGTAGCGCCTTTGTCATCAACATTATTTTCTGCCCAGATTTTACCGCCGTGTGCTTCTACAATGCCTTTTGAAATATACAACCAAGACCTGATCCTGTTTCTGATTTGGTAACAAATATCGTAAATAACTTTTCCTGTATTTCAGGATCAATACTAGTCCCCCCGTAATTCTATGAGTTTTATTGCCGCGCTTAATTGACATACTTTCACTAAGTGTTAAATAGTGACTAATAATAAACCTAAGGTCTAATAGTATAATACAAACATAGCCCTAGTTAAAGAAACATTTATTAGTAATACTTAGTCATATCTAGTTTTATGGACATTAATTCATAAAAATGTTTTTCAGCACGATCTATAGTCCGGTTGAAGTTAGTGAGGCAGGTGGTTGGTTCAACTTTGATGTAACGACCAATAGTAAGTGGTCTAGACTGATGTTCATCAAGAGGCGATAGGTAGCAAGATTTCTTGCAAAATATATTAGAATTGTGAGAACTGACCGATGACATTAACAAAAGAAGAATTAGAGAAATTAATGGGCGACTATATTCTGTTGATAAGCCGAGCAAAAAAACAAGGCGATAAGACTATGGAGATCAAATATAAAGAACAGTTGAAATTCCTAGAGATGGCATATAATGATATAAACAAAGCTGGGAGGAGGCTTCCTAGTTATGATGGCTGAGGCCATAGTTAGACAAACGGTAGTTTTTGGATTTGCCTGTTTGGTTTCCTGTTCTTGCAGGATCTACTAAGGTAACCATGGCGGCACAAAGCGAATACTCGTCTAATTTCGGTATATGTATAATTGTTTTCAACAGATGAACACTGCTTGGTTTTATGATTACAAAATTGCTGATCTGGTTTTTCGTATGATCGTTTCACATAGAGACTCATCTCCTGGCTTCTAACACCAGTAACTGTCACTTTAACGTTGAACTCAAGATAGATAACACTTTCGACAGTAGCAATTTAGTTGAATGTTTGTTAATAAAGTCTTAATTCTTCCAATCTAATCTTATCCTTAAGATTCATAACGTAATCCACAATTTTATCCCTGTTATCTTTCCGTAACTGATCGAATCTAGATGTATCATCTAATGTCTCTTTATCCTATAATACATACTGAAGTCCTTGTTCCAACACCATATCCAACATTTCTCGATTAGTCAGTGCTTGATAAAGATCTTGTTTATTTTTTATCTGAATTGCAGATGAACCATTTCTGGCAACTGCAAGAGCAATTTCCACAGCGAAAGCCAAGTTAGCCAGCTCAAACAGATCTTCAATATTAAACCTTGAATTAGTTCGTTTTCCCTTATCATAATCATAGGGACATTCAAATCTGTTCACTGTATGACAGGGATACTGTATAGAATTGTTCTTTTTATGATCTTTATTATCTTCCAATCCTTTAGCAACTAGCCTGTTAATACCAATGAATATTGGATCATCTCCACCAGGATTTAACAAGCAACGAAAACACTTTGACTTACCATAATTTGGATTTCTTTTATTTTCCATCAAATCCAAATAATCTAAATACCATTTCCTTGTCTGCTCATCATTATTTTTTAGTTCACTTTCTGTTAGAAATGTATATGACGTATCGAAATCATCTGGAAAATATTCTAGTGCATATGATGTTCCTCTGAGTGAAATCCATTCATTTAATGCATTAATAGAATTATTTCTTTGCCCCTTCAATGATTTGAGTCGCTGCTATCGCCATTCAAAGAATCTAATCTTTCAATCCTTTTGGACAGACTATGGATAGATCTCTCTAGATTCAATATTGTCTAATCCCTCCTCTAATGACTTGATATGCGTAATTGATGGACATTCCTTAAACAATGCAAACTTTGCTTCATTGTATTCTCTTATTACTTTCAGAGCTAAAAGTTTGTCCCTTGGCGTTAGACTGTTATTGCTATTGTTCTCTCCTTTGAATATCTCCCAGCCTTTCCTTCTGACTTCTTCCATTCCATCAATACACTGTTTGTAATAGTATGCTAAGTCAGACTTGGCTAAATCAAATACGAACCGTTGTGACAACTCTTTTAGCATTTTGATATCTCTGCTAATGGTGGAACGATCTACTTTTAGTTTATCTGCTATTTCTTGCTCAGTCATTGATTGAGCAAGTAGAGAGGATACCTGTCGCCTTCCCTCTTCAAGATGAAATTTCTTTGTGTGTACAGTCATGTGTAAATCGTGTATTAGTTATTATCTAGTTGAAAGCGTATTAATTAATATAGACAATTACTATTAACTAATTTTTTTCATGCATGTTCAAGTCAAAGAAAATACAATAATGTTTTATAACTTCACTTCGGTTTCATTATTCTAACACAATCAGACTTGAGATACAGTATTTTTGTCAAATTCAATTCAACCGGAAAAATTCAAGTTGATGGAAACGAGATAACAATAGCATTGAAATCCAAGCCAGAAAGGAATAAAGCAAATAGGGAACTTATTACAAAGCTAGCAGAATATTTTGGAATATCTAAAGATAGAATTCCGTATAATTGCAGGACTGACGTCATCTAAAAAATTAGTCGAGGTTATAGAAGATAGAAAATAATTATTTACTCGTTTAAGCACTTCAAGAATTGCGTTATTTACAAAGGTTGCAAGTCAGATTTTATGCTATATGCCAACACATGGAAGTTAAAAAGAAGAGAAAGAAGGTTAAGAATTTCTTCGTTATTGTTGTTCTGTCTAGATATCTACTTCGTTTGATTAATTACTGCCATGCATTGTTCTGAGGACCTCCCATCATTCCCATATTATTGCTCATAATACCAGAACCTCCCATCATACCATGTTGCATCATCATTCCATGACCCATCATTCCCATTCCAGAACCTCCCATCATACCAGGACCTCCCATTGATGGATGCATCATTGTCATCATTGCCATTAAAGACATAGGTTGATTGGATAGCACCTTTCCGTTACCAGGATCTACTATTACTCTATGGATGTTGTCGTTAGAATCTAAAACAAAGACATTATACACAAGAAATCCTCTTTCTGGATGAATGAATGCTGCTACAGCTGATGAATTTGAACCTTTTCCTACGGCTTTCAATGCATTTGTAGTTGCATCATTTAGAGTTGTATGTATCTTCGACTTGATTGCATCTATTACAGGACTAAATAGAGATACGGAGCTGGTCCAATTTGCAGAATTCATTCTCATGGAATTTGGATTTGACATTTGTTGACTACCACTTGGCATCAGTGCCATCATTGCACCGTTAGAAGCGGTGTTGTTAGGTTGCTGCTGTGCAGTGGCATTACTGCCATTTGGTAACACCACCAATGCCAGAGATATAGCGACGCAAGACAGAGCTGCTAAAAAGCCTACTGCACGTTTTATTTTCATAGGTAATTAGACGAAGAGCTTTTATAATAAGATTATATCAAAGGAGCGAACAAACAATCGTAGGGGATAACAAAGTTAAGTCAAAGATAAATGCTACCTGTCTAGCGACTAATCTGTCATCAACTATGCCCAGTAGTAAAAATGCCGTGGTTTTGATAGTTACATCATCTTACTTGTCATTTTGGTTTCAACAAAAGGAAGATCAAATAAATGAGTGTAACGGTTCTGCAAAATGACATTTATGCTCCGATATATATTGTATATTCAATAATTCGTTACAACTTTAGAAATCGCAACTCCTAAATCGTATATTATGATATCTATAACCCTATGACAAAATTGCAAACACAATTTGTTGTAATGACTCTTGTCATCAGAATAGTAGCAAGTGCCGCTGTAATCGTAAGTGCTGCCACCAATCCTCTATCGGTAGTAGCACAAAAAGCTATTCCTACGAACAAGATAGCAAATGGAAATGTTACGATGCCAAAAATAGCAAGTCAATCTGTAACGACTAGTAAAATACAAGGATTAACTAGGCTTAT
>DATBGR010000192.1:0-2200 GCA_036557905.1 Nitrososphaeraceae archaeon
GACAGGCAGCAGAAGCGGAACAACATAGGATAGAAGACAACTTTGCAGATACTGTAAACGGATATCTAAAAGTGCAACTAACTCAATACCAGTTTGATGCATTAGTTGATCTTGCTTACAATGTTGGGACTGGAAATTTTCACAGTTCGACCTTACTAAGAGATATAAACGATAGAACTAGTACACCTGCAACAATAAGCGATGACTGGCGACTATTCCATCAGGAACAAAACAGGCAAAATCAAGAGATCAATATGTTTAATAATGGAATTTATCCTCTACGACGTGCACAACAGTAGTAGTAAGAAACAAGTACACAGATAATAAGATCTTGTTAAGTACGTTGGCTCTCATGGTGAAAAGATGGGAGAATCAAAGGACAGAATATTGTAAGGGACGATCCAATTGATAACAGTAAATCATTATTTACCGCGTAATGTGGAATTTATTGGACTTGTTTTTTACTTCGTTTATCTCTAGAGTATTATTTATTTACTATATTTTTTATGATAATCAAATTATCATATGGTGTTGAAAGTTAACCATCTCGGAAAAAGTAAAAAGCAGCTTTATGCTCGGCCCCCCAGATTTTAACACAGGCTAAAGTTCAAGCAACCAACCAGAGCCATCTTACTGTAGGAAACATTATAGAACAGGCTCTGACAGAATACATAAAGACTCATACTAAGAGCTGGGAAGAAAGTTTTGGCCAGGAACTTGAATCAATTATGGAAAAAGAACAAGTATGAAAGCAAGATCAGTAACGGCAGCACCAAAAACAACTATCATAGCAGAACTACTTGCTTGAAATATTCAAAATATTGGCGACCATGGATATAATGCTCAGTAGCAAAACATTGGCGAAAAGGTTAAAGGAACTTGATGAAAGCGGAATACTAGAACGACAAGCTTACAACCTAATCCCTCCCAGGGTAAAATATAGATTAACCAATAATGAACAAAAATTAGTTGAATCGGTAGTCTATCTGCTAGACTGGATGAGAAAGGGGCTTGAAGGTAATAGCAATTGAAGAATATAATAGAGAGAACATATTAGAATACATTGTTTATTCTAGATTTCTTGATTCAATGGCTAAGCCAATAAAGTGATATTTACAACCAACATTTCATTAATTACCATAAATTCAATTACAATGCACACGGACATTAATTGGCAGAGGATATTCTAATAGACAATAGTTTATTAGCGTGAACTCTTGCGTTTACTATACAGTGATAACGTATATATTTATAACTTGAAACTGTCTCAATTTAATTCAATCGCAGGGCTTACCTCTATAAAAGAATTGACCGTAGACTATCTGCTTCGAAATTTATAATAGCTACAATGGGTATTATTCATTATGAACTAGAAATCCCTTATGAATGTGAACGTTTCTAATATATAATCAATCATATATTGGTGTATTTTATTACCCTATTTTTATGGTAAACGTGTATAGTCTATAAAGCAAAAATATCACTTCTCTGTAGATATAGATATGATATACACAGCAGTTAGAAACTGTTACGGTTTTGGTCGAATGACATTCCTTTACCAGTATAAAAGAAACTTATGCTTTAATTCTAACAAGGTGCATTTGAATTCCTTTTAATTCACTGACTTCCAAAGTTATTTACAAAATAGGATTCCTAGTCGCAATTCTTATTGCTGTCATTATTTGTAGTTTTATAATACTTGTCTATTTTCAGTCACAACAAACCTTTCTAGGAAATTCGATTAACATTGCAGGTAAAAACAGATTTTTAACGATGAGCGTCTTGTTTCAGACCTCGGAATATTTGAATGGAATTTTCTCTGCATAGTCATCACCATATGGTCACATTCCATCTTCAATCTCATCTATCTTTAGCACTGCGAAACTAAATGATGTCATAAATAATCTAAATACAAATTTAATGATTTTAAGGGATGGTGGAAAAACTTCAAACATAGAATTAAGACCATTGTCATCAAAGTTTATGTATTCATGGAAGACAATTAATAATGATTGGAATAGATTTAGAAACTTTATTACTCTTGAGATTGTTGAGCCATCCCTACAACAAAAAGCACAATTACAATTAAGAACACCGGGTAATATAACTACTACTACATCTAAGAATGGTACTAGTATTCCTGCTACTCCTGCTACTGTTATGTCCGCATCAAAGTTATATCAATCTATAAAACCTAAGA
>DATBGR010000193.1:0-14802 GCA_036557905.1 Nitrososphaeraceae archaeon
ATATAGAAGAAATTCCAATTCACTAAGTTCGTAAACTAAAAGAAAAGGTAGCTACTCCCTCATCATCGGTATTATTCTTAGCCCAGATTTTACCACCATGAGCTTCTATTATTCCCTTAGATATATACGATCCAAGTCCATCCATCATTAGATTTGGTAGCAAATTTTAAAAATAATCGTGGCAGTATCTCTGAATCTATACCAGTTCCAGTATCCTCTACTCTCATCATTATTTGACGAGATTCTTTATGATTATCGATCTCAGCTGTGATAGTTATTGTACCATTTTCTGTAAATTTAAGAGAATTGTTCACTAAGTTGGATATTACTTGCCGGATTCTATCCTTATCTGCGTTCGCATTAATAAATTCTATGTCTTCTGATGCAGAAAAAGAAATATTCACTTTGGAATTGGATTTGCTTATTTCAGTAGAATAGTCTTTGATTATTTCCCTTATAGCCTTGACAAAAGGAAAACTCTGCTTATTCAGATTCAATGTCTTAGCTTCAATTCTTGTAGTGTCAAGTATATCTTCACTTAGACGTTTAAGTCTTCTTGCATTTCTAATTATAACATCAAGATATTCTTGATTTTCTTTTCCAACCCTAGGACTCAAAATTTATGATAATCCCAAAATAGGTTGTATTGGAGTGCGCATTTCATGAGATGCAGTTGATAAACTCTTTTAGTGCAGTACTCTGAATTAACAGTTCCTTACGTAATTCGACATGTTTCCATAAGGCCTCAAATATTGAAACGTAAGATAGCACGGTTGACTTACTGTTTGAAAATGTAGCTAGTCCTATTGCTTTTTCAGATGTTTGTTCTGAATCATCCTTTAGCTCTATTACAAGAGAATATGTCCTATCTACTACCAATATCGTAACTCTTGTTTGCATAGCTTGTTCGATATTTCGTATTTGTATTTCGCCGATCTGTTCTAACATGTGAATGACATCTTTAATTTTGTCCTCTATTGGTACTAGAATTTTAACCCATGTTTTGTATTTAATTGCATTTTCAATAATCAAATCTATACCTCCAGACTTTAGCTGACGAAGCATGGCATTTGCAGTATGAAATATTACAAGTATCTCTTCTTTGGCAGATCCAATTAGTTTCTGTCCGGTTTCAATTATCTCATTCGGTTCCTTGATAGTTTGGAGTACCTCTGGTTTTATCCCTTGTTCTAACTCTCTTATTTTGATATGGGATGGTATCGCCTGACTCCAAAGGTTCTCGAACATAAACACATATGCGTCGACCATCTCTTTTTGTGTACAAAAAAGTGCCTCCTTTACAGGTTCTCCTGATTTATCTACAAAAAATGGTAAAAACATCTCCTTACCATCATGAATAGTAAAATTACCCTTAACTCCTTCCATATGGCGCATTTCTATATGCTTGATCTCTTGTAGTATTTTCTTGCAATATTCGAGGTTTTCATTTCTTGTGTCAGTAAGAAATCTTATCTCAATTCCTTTTTTGTCTACTTCCTGATTTGTACTCCAAATAGGGGCAGTCTTTACTAGCCTCATGGGCATGTTGTGATCATAGCAGACTTGTGCTCTCCTTTTGATCAAGTGAGCACGTGAGATGTAAAAATTTAAGATGTTCTCTGCCTCACGTACAATCTTCACATTTTGATCTGCTACTGCAGAATCAGATTCGCCTTCTGAATACATGTCAGCCGACCGTTAGTTTAGTAGCATATATGACTGTCATTATAATAATGGATTTGTTCGCGCAATATGAAAAGTTGTTGGTGAAAAACAAGATGTTTTGAGTTCCGAAAAGGAAACTGAAATAAGGACATCATCAAATACGTTTTATTTCCAAATCCATATGTAGCTTTGATATGTGTATATCTTGGCCTTGCAAATCTTGTTTCTATCTCTTCATCGGTTTCAGCAAAGCCAGATTCAGAGTTTTTCCAATATATCTAATCTTTAAGCGATATTATCGATTAATCTTTCTAGATTCAATATTGTCTAATTGCTCCTGTAGTGACTTGACACGCATTGATTGATTGATAGATCTGCTTTAAGACAATGTAAACTATTTCTCGATAGGATTTTCTGTATTTCTGTGCATCACTTTTCCTACAAGTTCGAATCAATACTTCAATTCGTATAGTCAATCACTATAATTTACCACCAAATAGCTGAGTTTTCATCATATTATAATATTCAGTATCAGACATAGTCATTTTTTGCTCTACCATCATTTCACTATATTTACCTACAATATATCTTTGATCAGGGATATCTAAGATGGCTGCATCAAGTATTGCTTTTGCAACCTCTTTTGCAGAAATTTGATAAAGTTCTTGAACATGTTTGTATTCTTCAAATAGTTTCTGCATCATTTGTAAATATTGCGAATCAGAATTGGCAGCAACTTTTTTTGTAGCCATTCTTATATTATTGTGAAAATCAGAAGCTACAAGTCCTGGTTCTACAAGTATTATATTTATACCAAATTGCTCCACTTCATAACTTAATGATTCGGATAATCCTTCAAGTGCAAACTTGGTACTACAATAGGCTGCACTGAACGGATATCCTGCTAAGCCGCCTACTGAACTTACATTTATTATCATTCCACTCTTTTGTTGCCTCATCAAAGGCAATACTTGTTGCATTATTCTTACAGCTCCAAACAAATTAGTTTCAAACTGTGGTTTTAGCTCATCTTCAATCGAAATATCCTCAATAGGTCCTATAAGTCCATATCCGGCATTATTTACCAACAAGTCGATCCTCCCTTTTTTAGATACTATATCGTGTACAGCATTTTTTGCTGATAAATCGTTATCAACATTAAGCTGAATGACCTCAAGAGATAGTTCCTCTTTATTAGCAATTTCTTGGATCATCGCAGATTTGTTGAGATTGCGCATTGTAGCATAGGTATAAAATCCGTGTCTTGCTAATGCTAAGGCTGTCTCAAGTCCTATTCCACTTGAGCTTCCAGTAACTATTGCGACTCTATCGATATTACTGTATGGCATAGTTTTCTAACATACCCTCATTTCATTTTGTTTTGTTATATCACCCCATATCTTTTATGAGCTTCTCTATCTCATTTGGTTATTTGGATGGCGTAGGCGTTATGAATTTTCGATACGTTACTTCCACCACTCACAAACCTTTTCGTTAGCATCTGATGACAGATTATGGGCATAAATCGAAATATTAGACTCGTTACTATTTAAGATCGTAATGGAAAGATAATTTATTCAGCCATCGAGAGAGTGTAAAGAACCTTCTAACAGAAGATGAAAGCATGAGGTCGCTTGAGCTTGACGTTAATTCATGGAAAACACGTAGCCTCCTTGAACAAAAAATAGGAAAAGGAAATTATATTTTGGCTGAATATGAAAAGATAAAGCGAATTACTATGTCATTATGAGATAGTCATATATTATTCATGACTACAGAAAGTGGAGCTGATCATTTAAAAATAGTTAACAACGTGAGAGAATTAAATCGGCCATAATGTATTATATCAGCGTAGACAAATTTGCTTTTATATAAATATATGCTGTCAGGAAACATTATTGTTGAAATGCAAAATATAAGAAAGAAGATCTGGATAGTTAATCCATTTGGGCCAAGTTTAGTATGATACTCATTATTAATATGGTCTGTCTGTCTATGCGATGTCCTTCTTCAGGATTGTAGAAACTGTAATATCTATTCGCAATATTTTCGATGGAATGGCCTAGAACTAAAAGTAATAATATGTACGCAGAATATCAAATTAAGTATATGAGACCGGTTTTGCTTACTGTAGATGATGATCCAGAGGTAGTTCGTGCGATTGAACGTGATTTAAGACACCGATACGGCAAACGCTTTCGTATCCTTAAGGCTGAATATGGTCAAAAAGCTATTGAATTAGTGAAGCAATTAAAACTACGAAATGAAGTCGTGGCATTGTTCTTGGTGGACCAGCGAATGCCTCAAATATCCGGAGTTGAATTACTAGAACAATCTATCGACATCTTTCCAGAAGCAAAGCGTGTGTTACTTACAGCTTATGCAGACACCGAGGCTGCTATTAGATCTATCAACAAAGCCAGAATTGATTATTATCTAATGAAACCATGGGATCCCCCTGAAGAACATTTGTATCCAGTACTTGATGATTTATTAGATGATTGGTATGCTTCATTTAAGCCCCCATATGAGGGAATCAGAGTCATAGGATTGAAATGGTCGCCAAAATCGTATGAGGTAAAACACTTTTTAGCTAGAAATGGCATACCTTACCAGTGGATAGACATAGAGACAGATGAAGGCCGGCATTTGGTTTCTTATGTTGCTTCTACTAGTAAGGGGGAACAATCTGGTCATCATCTCTCTACCACTCATATCTCTGTTATTGATCGTGATCATGATGAAAATAACGTTCATAACCCAGAATCCGTGACTAGATCACCATCGTTACAGTCTTTGTCCCCAACGAATTCTTCATCCTTAAAACTACCACTTGTCATCTTTTCTGACGGCTCTTACATCGATGAACCATCTAATTCATTGCTTGCAGAAAAAATTGGCTTAAAGACTCGAGCACAGATGCCTTTCTATGATTTCGTAATAGTAGGAGCAGGACCAGCTGGATTGGCCGCAGCAGTATATGGCTCATCAGAAGGTCTTAGTACATTATTAATCGAAAGACAGGCTCCTGGAGGACAGGCAGCTATGAGCTCCAATATTGAAAACTATCTAGGTTTTCCTTCTGGTCTAACTGGCAGTAATCTTGCTAGACGAGCTGTTGCACAAGCAATTCGATTCGGCGTCGAGATTCTAACCCCGCAAGAAGTTATGGGTATACGAATCGATGGTCCATATAGAGTAGTTAAATTAAAAGATGGAACAGAGATAAGCTGCCACGCCCTCCTTATTGCTTGTGGAGTATCGTATCGAAAGTTAGAAGACATAAAGGGAATAGAAAAACTGACCGGAGCTGGTGTGTATTATGGTGCTTCTATGGTGGAGGCGTTATCATCTCAGGGTGAAGATGTTTATATGGTTGGCGGGGCAAACTCTGCAGGCCAAGCAGCGATTCATTTTTCTAAATATGCCAAAACAGTAACACTTGTAGTTCGTGGTGAATCTTTAACCAAAAGTATGTCGCACTATCTTGTCAATCAAATAAGCAGGACATCCAACATAAATGTATTATTAAACTCAAAAGTAATTGAAGTAAAGGGAGAAAATAGGCTTAAGTTCGTTACCATAATAAATACTCAGAAAGGAGAGCAGAACACTTTATCCTGTTCTATACTTTATATCTTTGTTGGCGCAGTACCACACACGGATGGACTTTCGGGATTAGTGGAACGAGATGCAAATGGCTTTATCTTAACGGGCCAGGATTTAATATACGATGGACGTAAACGTCCCAATGGATGGTACTTGGATCGCCTCCCATTTCTACTCGAGACAAATGTCCCTGGAATATTCGCTGCCGGGGATGTACGTCATGGCTCTACGAAAAGAGTTGCAACAGGTGTTGGGGAGGGTGCTTTAGCAGTTCAATTAATACAACAATACCTAAAAAGTGTCAAATAAATTAGTATCTTCAAGAGCAGTACAAATAAAAATATTTAATAACAGAAGATAAGAACGAAAGATATGACGATTAGTTCAAAGAGTAGTGATCTCACACATGATCGAGAGGCTATTTTTCATCAAATACGGTTATTTTCTGAGCTCTCAGATAAAGAGCTAAACTCATTAGAAAAAGGAAAGGATGAATGGTATGAAAAGGGAGACAAAATAATTGCCGAAGGTGAAAATGACGCATTCTATGTAGTACTAAAGGGAAAGGTGCAGATCATATTAAAGGATGGACCTAGAGAAGCAGTACTTTCAACATATGATCCAGGAGATCATTTTGGAGAGCTTTTAATAATTCTTGGTGAACATCTCTCAGATCATAAATGTGCTGCTATCGCGGCAGAAAAGAGCCATTTACTTAGATGGAATAAGGACACATTCTGGCAAATGGTGTACAGTTCGCCTTCTCTGACTAGGCAAATTCTACAATCAATGGCAAGCCTTCTTAAATCACTTGAGACAGTATTAGAGCATAATCAAAAGCTAATAGCGCTCGGTAGCTTAGCTGCAGGTCTTGCTCATGAGTTAAATAATCCTGCAGCAGCTGCTAACAGATCTGTCACACAACTGTCTGATTCTATTTCAGAATGGAGATCCCTGATGCAGAGATTAAATAGTCCTGGAGGTATAACTTATCCACAATGGTCATACATTTCTAAGTTAAGAAATGACATTGCAAAATTTGATTCTAACCGCGTGACTCCTGCTAGTGGCGACGGTGGTACAAATGATATAATAAAACAAAGCGAAAATGAGGAGCAGACCATAGGATGGCTTGAATCTCACGGTATTAGTGATGGCTGGAAGCTGGCATCTGAATTAGTTAATATAGGAATCACTGTAGATACAATAAAGGATATCGCTAGTACCATAATGTCACCCGAAGCCAGTACCGATAACAATAGATTAGAACAGAATTTTAAAGATACCTTGGGTTGGCTCGCTACAACAACAATGGTAGATCGTTTGCTTTATGATATTAAGAACAGTATAACGCGGATTAGTGATCTGGTTTCTGCAGTAAAATCATATTCATATGTAGATCAGACTCCTGTTCAGAACGTTGATATCCATAAAGGGATAGAGAGTACCTTGACCATCCTTCAGCATAAACTAAGAAATGCTGACATAAATATAATTCGGGAATATGATTCCAACTTACCACGTATTAATGCTTACGGAAACGAGCTAAATCAAGTGTGGACAAATCTAATAGATAATGCCATCGATGGTATAGGCGAACACGGAATTATATCAATTCGTACCAAAAATGAGGGTAGCGATCATGTACTTGTAGAAATAGCAGACAATGGAAGTAAAGGCATCCCAGAAAACATAAAATCACGGATTTTTGAGCCATTCTTTACAACAAAGGATCCAGGGAAAGGTACTGGTCTTGGATTGAGTATAAGTCATCGGATCATCACTGAGACGCACCGAGGAGACATAAGAGTATATTCTAGGCCAGGAGAGACTCGCTTTCAGATTCGTCTGCCTACCATTTACAAAGAAGGGCTTGAGGAAAGGTACTGGTCTTGGATAAAGCAGTAGCAAACAGCCCATAAAGGAAATTTGGATCCATTCAAAGCCGTAAGATTGTTATTGCCTCCTACGTTGAAACCTCTTATTTTCTTATGATAAATCAGGCATATAGGAAATGAAAAGGTGGGCTAAATTTCTGAAGATCCATAGAAGAACAAAGAGATACACTAAACCTAGCAATTGAAGTAGTAAACAATCATTATATTGGCTTGTCACAGAACTGCTAACACATCCAGAAAAGAAGTGGCAGAAGCTATTCTATCTTCTTATATTCCAATTTTCTTATTCGATCCGTCATCGAATAACTAATTATTTTGTCTTGCCACATATTAGATTCCGTGGATTTGATGAATATGGTCATCAAGTTCTCCTCGACTATAAAATGATTTGCCACATTCTTCACATCTGTAAGAGGATTCTATCACATATTGTTGTTTTTGTATCATTATTTCGGTCATCTTGGATAGAAATCAAGTGGCTTATCTAGTCTTCCAGCAAATTCAAAAATCAATATCCCAAATCCCACAATTGCAATAGCAACAAATGCTATTTCAAAGTCCATAGATGAGAGATTGTTCAGTTGGGGCGCAGTAGTATAGGGTAATCTTGCGCCTCCATTTACTTCTTCTTTTACAAATAGTGATCCATAATATATAGCACCAGTGAAGCCGATTACTGCCATAACTATTCCTAAAACAATAATAGATTTTTCTTTAAAGTTTAAGCTCTTACTAGGATTACTACCACCATCATTTGATTTTAATAGCTTCATGCACTATCGTCAATTTTTTGAGCTCGCTTTTAACCTTAACTTATCATTGTTAATTTGCCTGGCATAAAGGGGTGTTGTAGGAACTAATGTCGACAGTTTTTATCAGGTGTCTAGACTGTCGTTAAATTCTTGAGTTCAGATATCAAGAGTATAAATTAAATTGACTTAACTAACAAATATCAACCATATCTGATGAATGTAAAAACGAAAATCGTGAACAATGTTCCATCTAGCAAAATAATCCTTCAGAAATGCTAACTGTCAATGCGATTTTCACCCACATACAGCGCCTACTACAATGACAGGCCGTGGAATGGTCGCATAGCTTATAGACTATAGACTATAGACAAGCTATACAATGTGCTTATAACTTGCATGAATCAAATGCAATTTGTATAATGTCTGTTGCAATTAATTCAGATTTTCTGTGTAAAGAATGTAAAAAGAGTGAGGCGGAAGTTTTCAACGTTCTAGGTGAGTACTGTCTAGAATGTTGGAACAAGATAACTCATCCTAATGTTTAAACAAATATACTGAAGATTGTAAGTGATAGCGCACACGCCAGACAACAATAAACGAATGCCTTGCAATCAACTAAATTATTAGATATCGATGAAACTGATAAAACATACATTCCAGCAAAACCAGCAGGTCGCCTATTATATATGGACAAATACCTAATGAAATGTAACATAAAGCTCAGTCCCATAATGACAGATACTACAGCACGAGTTTTTTGCTCGTACTCCGGACGTTGTCTATACAGACGTCGTCGTTCTCTAGCTTTAGAACGTAGTCTATATTCTTTCATATATTTCGCTCTCTTTTCTCTAACTTCAGCCGATTGTCTGAGTCCTCTTTGATACTCCCGTGCTTTTTGCTTATAATCAGGTCGCTGCCTATATTTGTGTCGTCGTTCTTTAACTTCTGGACGCTGTTCATATTCTTTCCTATATTCAGATCTCCTTTCTATTACCTCGGGTCGCTGTTCATACCCTAGTTGATACTCCCGTGCTTTTTGCTTATAATCAGGTCGCTGCTTATACCTCTGTCTCTGAGTTAGCTCTATGTAGTAGATTTATCGATAGTGATACACAGATGAATTTATAAATTCAAAATCAAGATGATCAGATCATGACCGAAAATGTGAAAGCGAACCCAGAGGGCTATCATTTAATAACCCCAGTCTAACTATGAGGTGCCAAAAACCGCCTGCTCTTGCTCCAGCTCCAAATGGTCCATGCAGATTATTCCAATGTCCAAATCCTCCAGCCCCAAATGGTCCGTGGTACTTGTTGTTATAGCAACAAATAACCCAACAGTTGAACAAGCATACCAGCACTTTTGTCTATTGCTATATGCCCGGCGCTAAGAAAAAGAATAGAGATATTCGGACATCGGAAAATGAGATAATTAAAACTCAAGAGGAAGAATTCTGACATTCGTGCTGCGAAAACCAAAAAAATTAGGATTCCCAGTTCATATCAATAGTTCCTTGTTGACGACTGTAAGTGGTACTTCGCCACGTGACATTCTTTCGATATTTATTGAAATTATCCTGGTAATGGTCTCGATTGCTTCGGCAGTCCAGCCCGCAATGTGTGGCGTAAGAATGAAATTTTCAAGCGAAAGGATCCGGTCTTCTGGATCAGGAGGTTCTTCCCAAAAAACATCGAATGCGGCTCCTGCAATTCTTTGAGAACTCAGTGCAGTGAAGAGTGCATCCTTGTTTACTATCTTTGCCCTTGCAACATTTATCAAATAGGCCGATTTTTTCATTATATTAAATTCCTTTTCCCCAATCATATCTTTGGTTTCTTCTGTCAGAGGGGTGTGGATTGAAACAAAATCTGCTCTGGCCAATACTTCTGAAAGACGATCTACACCGGCCAAGTCGTCAACAAAGTATCTCTTGTCGTAACGCTGAGTATCTGTAGAAGGGTGTTTAGTCACAGCTTCAACTCTCATGCCTAATCCTCGTGCGATCTTTGCGACTTCTATTCCAGTAACACCTAAACCAATAATTGCCAAGGTCTTTCCATGTAGTTCCATGCCAACAGTAGTTTTCAACCTCGTATGCAACAAACTCAATGCAGAAGATGAGTTTCCGGTATTGACGGATACGTTTTTTGACAAAAAGAAGATAAGAAAAAGAGTATGTTCTGCGACAGAGATTGCATTAGCAAGAGGAACATTTGCTACATAGATCCCTCTTGAAGAACAATATTTTATATCAATATTATCTACTCCAATTCCTGATTGCTGCACAAGTTTTAGGTCAGGACAACTTTCGATCACTGATCTGCTTATTATATGGAAACCATTTACAACAATTTGTGCAGATGCTAGTTGCGGTGTCAAAGGCTTATCGGCATCAACATATTTAATTTCAAGATTATACTCCTTTAATTTTTCAGATAAAGATTGCCTAAATGTTAGACCTGCAATATTCAATCGACCGACTGTGAAAAGTCCTACTATATTCAATTTCTAGTACTACAGTAATAGCCTCTTCTTATATTATATTATATGGTTTGTTCTCATGAATTTATATGCCTAAATGCATACTTACGATGGTCAAATATGATATCGGATCAGACGGCAAGAAAATCGCAAGCTGGATTCCAAATCAAGATCAAGATCGAATAGTGCGTAAGCCTCATACGTGCGTTGTGTCAAACATGTTCCTTGACTGGTCCTTACTAGTAGTATACAAAGATCTAATGGATTAAGATGATGATTAAGGTCATAATTCCTTTGTCAATTGACAAGAGTTCTGGTTTTCGTCGAAATGTTCAGAGACTATATCATCAATATTACTCCAATAGTAAGTCAATTGTTAATCCATATGCTTCGGTAATCGGAAGCTATTTGAAATAAACCGTGTAATATGACCACTCAAAGGATCAGATACATGTTGCAGAAGACGAGATCACTAAAATGAAACAATATCTGAACGAGGTATTAAAGCAAGTTAATCATATAAGAAAGAAATAAAGAAGTCTGATAACTTCTATCTTTGAATTAGAGCTAAAGGCACTATAGCTCAAATTTTGAAGTCTATCAATAATAAGTATAAAAGCTTCACAATGCTTATCCTAAACTGTAGTGTTTAGTAGATGTCCTAACTCTTCGAATACCACATTGGCTGCTCTGGATGGGGTTATACAGCTTAGCAAGGACAATTTTATTCTCTCAATCTAGTGAATTCCAGATAGTTAAATTACTATTCCCAAGTGTTTTTGTCTAGAATGGATTCTTCTATTTATAGGATTCCTGACGAACTTATGGTAAATGGACTTGTGGTGCGACAATCATGCGATTACGATCTACAAATAGCAAATTTTAAGGATTCACTTGTTAATTTTTTGGATGGTATTAATAGTGACCTGATACATAATATTATATGACAATTTGATCATTGATTATGTGATGTCAAGTGAACGTATCCTCTCTAGAGTCGCTATTTTGCTTTCCAGTTTTCTATTATCATTTCTTGTTATAGATGGTCTAGATGAGGGTTCAATTACATCGAAATGCAACGAGAAGGGGAATTATTTTAATTGTGTTATGATGAGTAAAGCAGCTAGTAATAATCAAAAAATCAGATCATTTGCTTCACATGAACATGACCTTATACCTGCGAGAGTCAATAATTCGACAGGTTGGTTTCTTATATGTTTAACATGTGACATCTATTATTGTAAGGGATGTGGAAAGGGATGTGGAAAAGTATTGGATTCTAAAACCGATTTAACCTTGCATAAAAAATGTAACTAGAAGTAGTCTGTAATATATCACCAGTATACACGGTATAATCAGGAATTGAAAAATTAGATGAAAGTAATCGTTCCTACCCATTTCCACATCCTCCTTTACTACTACTTATACTGTTGTCATTTCAGCAGTCATCTTATTAGAGCATCTAGTGGATAATGACTTGATGTCCTCCATGCAGGGCTTCCTGTTGCAAAGCGTTATTTTTAGATGACAATCTTCGGGAATTTCTTCATTTCTTCTGCTGAATACAAGATAAACTGGAATTGATTCTATTTCTTTGCCTTTCATATTCTGAATTCGATTTGTATACCTACGATCCCTTTTCAAATAGGATGACTAGGAAATAATGTCCAATGCCAATCTCCACCAATTAGTTATGGCAATTTAACAATACTTTTTGATTACTAATTCTAACCAATAGAATTCAGGATTTGGTCTACCGTCATCAATATAGAAGGTTGATACAGAAGTTTAAGAGGAATGAACTAGAGTATATAGTAGAATTAAATTCAAATGGGTGAAGCGATAGTTTGCATCTGTAAACATCCCAAGCTATATCACATGTCTTCAGCAGTTACGAATGTAGCGACAGGAAAAATCACACCGATTGAATTTTGCTTGGAATGTGATTGTTCTAAATTCATAGCCGAAGAGAAACAAGAATGATCAGTCTAATTATCCCTATTCTTGATCGTTTCCATAACAACTAATGCATGTGTCTTAACCTGTTTATCTATTCCGTGTGAGTTAATGATTTCAGTTATGACGTCTATTGCCTGTTTTCCGTATGCTGCAAGTGCATCCATTACCTCAATTTGAATCAGTGGGTCATTTGAGCAATATACTCTGTGTTTTAAACAGTTAAGATGGCTTCTGTTGACAATATTTCTACTTGACGCCATTTCTTCCAGTAACGGCGTTGCAGTAATATTTTAGCATTATTTAAAAGACGGGGATGTTAATACCATAGGTGGTATTAATAACTGGTATTATTACAAAAAAATAGATGGAATATTAAAAATAACAATATTCTTATTTTGTCATATTAGTACTGCCGCCGCCACTTGTAATATTTCCTGATGACATATTTTTATTCATCATTCCTGATGTTTGATTTCCAGGCTGCATTGTCATTGCCGATACACTAGCGGTCATGGAGGCTGCTACTACAGATAATCCTAACACTGCAACCAATGTCGCAAATATGATCATAGTGAGTGTTGTTGTTCTGGTAGACATTGGCTAGAGGTAGCAGAACATTCTATAAAAATATTTGATAAAGGTGTCACTACTTCTTCAGACATGGACTTCTGAACCAATGATATTACGTCAGCCATATTCCTTCTTAACTCTTGGAGTATTTTACCATTGCCTACTGCCCTTGGTATTTCAAGGCATCTCCCGCCTAGATCTCCCTCCTCAGTATCTTCTATGAAAATGGTAAAAAGCAATCTGGGTTGTAGACTATTCATACACCATCTGCATAATAAAAGGGCATGGCTAATTCAGATTGACTGCCAGGACTAAAAAATGCCTTACTTACTAACTAATTATGTCCCTTAATATTCTCTATAACCTCTTGTCCATACTTCCTAACTTGATCACTTATGTCAGACAGGTTAATGACCTCTGTTATGAAATTTATCGCCTTTTCTCCGTATGCTGTAAGGGTATCTATTGCTTTAGTCTGATCTGCTGGCTCGCTCGAGGTATAGAATTGATGCTTTGCGCTTACTATATCTCCCTCAGTTGACAAGCCCTATCTTTCCCCTTTAACAACCTACTGCTAATTATTGTTTTAGTTATATATAGAAAATATTGTAGATGTATGTTACTTACTTGGGATAAAATAAAGTGTTATTATCTTCAATCTCCCACGACACATTATTTTTGCCTGATACTAAAACAAAATTGAATTCGTGATATAGCCAAATAGCAGTGTCATGTTGATATATGGACACCAATACCAGAACTAGAAGCCATACGGGTGTTGGGTTGTTTTGCTGGACTGGTTGATTCAACCACAATAAGCCTGGCAAACAACCTTATCAAGTATTGCTTATGTCCCATTGAATAAATGTGGAAGAGGCAATAAAACTGACTCATTTTGAGTCTCGTATAACTCCCTCTATCTTGGTTGGTCATATTGCTAGCATGTCGTCGTAGTTTTTTATTTTACAATAGGCCATAAAATAAGAAGAAATTTTGTCGTAATCATATCTTGTTATACTGCTATTTACTGAGTTGATAAAGTTCCTGTATGCTTCGCTCTCTGACAGTTCTTGATGATGTCGCTGCTGTTCTTCATGTAAGCTCAAGCTAATATTTCATAGTACAACCAATATTTAATGATAGTATGTGCCGCCATCATTTGATTTTGATGGATTTTTTCTTCTTCCTAACCTAGTTACGAATCTAATATTAACCTCACCTCATGAACTGAAAATGTCAGAATACCGTTACAATTGAACCTTGCTTAACATTGATAACCAACATGTGATCATCATTAGCATCTGAACTACCTTTTGTATATGCCTTAGACCTACTTAATTGCGATTACGAGGCTGAAAAGCCAGATTTGAGATATTGTACTGGAGATGATGTCGAAAAATTATTTGAAGCTAGAAGAAAAATAAGATCTTTTTTAGCATTAGAAAATTTTAAAATAAATACTCGCAATTACGATTTAATGTTCTACGCCTAAAGATGCCAGAATGAATGGAATAGATTTGAATTTACATGATCTACAAATCGGACATACTACGACATGTCTTAGTATATCGGTTATAAGCAAATAATAGTCATTTCTATTTACTTCTCAATTCCCAATACACTATTCATCGCAGGTTAACCTAGATCGAAGGCGATCTTTTTATTATAAGATCATGATACTCCAAAAAACGATCTTCAAGATTGTCAGGGACTGCTTTGTAAAGACATAATGTAGTTATAGGAAATTCAAGTCGCTTTATAGCTTCATTGAACTCATTTTCCAGTCTAAGAGCATCCTCATACCTTCCTTGTTGGATAAGTTTACTTGGTGAGGTAGCCAAAACATTTAGTCCATATTTTGATTT
>DATBGR010000194.1:0-7432 GCA_036557905.1 Nitrososphaeraceae archaeon
AGGTATGGCTGTCAGTTACTTATCAAAAGGCTTTGAATCATCTCTTGTTAAGACACCATTTTCTCTGCTGTAGTCATCATCTCTTTATCCGAAACAGCAAAATCTATTGGTGGCATATTCTTGACATGTCTTACTTGGACACCTATACTAAGAAACTCCTTAATTATATCTATGCTGGACCGATCTGCTTGCTTACTGTGTTAAGAACCCTTCTTTGTATTTCCTGTTCTATCTTGGGGGCTCCAAGAACATCCACCAATTTAGCTACCTCGATGGCTGATTTTCTTATTGATTGCCTTAACGTATTGTCTTGTGATATTGAGATAGCAGATGAGTATAATCCTATAGTAAACAAATAAGATGATATAAGGACAAGTGAATGAGCGGCTACTCCGTATGTTTGTTGCAGAGCAGAAACCTCATTTGCAATGCCTATGGTTGCAATGCCTATTGCAGCAATTGTTAGATAATCTTTTACTTTTGTAGAACTCAGACTTCGTGTGATAATATAAAATGCAAGTCCAAACAGAACGCTACTTCCAATAGTGCCGATTCTGAATATAAGCCTAAAATAGAATCGATATGGAATATCTGATGGTAGTGAGAATATTAAACCGCTTCCAATTAAATATAATACTAAGGGAATAGATATGACAATCCAGAAGTTTAAGTCAAGCTTTCTGGTTCTCTTATAGTAGTAACTTAGGAGAAGGGCAGTGCCTGCCCATGTGAGTATGTATGGCAAAAGTGAAGTCCAATAGATAATTTGGTTGTAGAGATCCAACAGTGAAGAAGGTACCACATATAGCGTCGTGATCTGCGGATTTACAACCTTATATTCTATTTCTCCATGATATTTCTCAAATGTTTTATAAATAAAAGATGACTGAGGAGTCACTCCAGCAGGTGATTTTTCTTGTACTACTTGTACTAGTAGTAGTTTATCAAATGCATCTCCAGCTATAGATATTGCAAGGGCAGCTGCCGCCAACCCATAAAGCAAAAGTAAAAAATTTCTCTTGTTTGAGATATACCATGAGAAAAATTTCAAGGCTAGGATTCCCATAATAATAGTAGTGGTTATTGAAGCAGTTGCGTTAAGAGAAAAAGTCAAGAGTTCTGATCCATTGCATAAACTGAAGTACCCTTGACATGTGTGAGATTATTATATAAAATATAAAGCAAAATACCCAGTAGTGAAAACTGAACTAGTGTAACTGTAATATGCATGCCCCGGATTAGCCGTGATTTAGCCCTCAGATCTTTGGTAATATAGGTCGTAAACCCCAAAAGGATCCAAGATCCGATCCTGTATCCAATTCCTGCAGTTAGTATAAAAAGTACAATTTGTGAGGTATTATTAAGATATACGATCTGACGGGTAGTAAATAAGTCTAGTATTACAAGTATAATTATAACACCAGCAATAACAATAGATAACTTCCTATTACCAATGAGGTGATTAACGGATGCAAGTTTCTGCATTTTTACTCACGCATAGATGATTCTATTGGCATAGGTCGCATGTGCACATTTCGTTACCGTCATTATTAAGTATGTATAAAAAACTAGGATTTTTTTGTGTCATTATGTTTGAAAATGGGCTTGGAGGGTACAGTGCAATTATATTATTGCAGTTTCTGATGAAATTCTATGTTTGTGCATGCATAATAGAAGTCTGACATTTTATTCCAGATTATCCTCTAAATAATCCTTCTATAGATACAAAAGCCTGATTTTTATATATTTATTGACTGGGGAATATTGTTGACTAATATTTGCAGCTGAAGTTGCGCGCCTTCCTGTAACTGCTACTTCTATACAATCCTTTAACTCTACTATAAGATAAAATAAACCCAAAAAATATCTGGTAATAAGGAAAACAGTAGGTAATAGAGATAACGGAATTGTAACAATGGTAACAATATGAAAACATAGGATAAGATAACAAGATCTTTAATGAACAGTACATCATAACAATAGAAAAATCTAGGTTACTATCTAATTAATGTCAGGTAACACTAGATTCTTGGAAATTCTATAATCATATCGGAATTAGCGCTCTCCAATAATGGTGTATAACAGACCACATTAAAAACCCTTTCTGGTTTGAGAGACCAAATGTATAGACTGATGTCTAGGTATGATGATGACCAGAAGTTATGCGCGTGTCTATCATGAGGCGCGCCACTAAACAAATATTATAATGATAACAATTCTTTAGAGAGCGCCAAGTTACATTCGACTTTCATTTATACATAATAGAAAAATAAGTTAGCATCTAATTAATGTCAGGCAATACTGGATCCTTGAAAATCATATCAGAAATCAGAAATAGCGTCTTCTAATAATGGTGTGAAAAAAACAATATTTAAAACCTTTTCTAGATTGAGAGGTCAGATGTATAGGTTGGTGTCTGGCTATAATAATAAATTGTGCATTTCTATCATGAGGCGTGCGCTATTAATTCGAACTATACAATCCCACCCCCGAAATTCATATGGTCCATTATCTCTGGTCTTTGTATTAATCCAGCCGCTGGTCTAAAGTCACTCATATCAGCTCCATAACGTGTTACCGTATCTGGCGCGTCGTTCTTATCCCATATGCAGTTTTCGATATGCATGAAAATGCTCTTTACGCATAGCTGTAGTGTATCGTTGACCGGAAATGTATTAGGTGGAAATGCAAATATTCCTGCGTCTGCTTCTATATCATCGTCCGCAAACTGGTTTTCTTCTTGCGTTGTGTTCATGTAGTGACAGAGCCCAAGAGTGCTATTCGTATCTGTTATACACACACTTATCAAATTCATCTCTGGTCGCACGTGGTGTAAGATTACGTGGAAGTACTTTAACGGCGCGTCGTGGGGTAGATTAAAGGGTAACCAGAAAGGCAGATCCTTTATCGTGATTGCATGCGTCCCTGGCACAGCATGCACTAGGAGCGCGCCCATTAAAACTGTGAAAAGCGCACTATATTTTATCGTTCTATAAATATTATACGAAGACTTGTTCAGGTACTTTCCGAATGTATCTGCTATATTATTCGTCTTTTTGTCTAAGGCGATTCCACAGACATTGCGCGTCAGGCTAGCTATCTTCATATAGTATCAGTCTCCAGTTCCAATAACAATAGCCTCCAACATTTACCTATAACTGTTACTCTCAGTGTTATCAGAATTCTGAGGCTCAGATTCACTACTTGATGATGATTGCTCTTGACTCTGTCTAGGAGCTATGATTACGTTATTACGGTCACCATCTATATGCACATTAGATCCATCTTGAGCTTGGGTTTGTGATTGTTCTGTAGTTGTCGTTTCACCCGATAAGGAATTCCACTTACTCTGATAACCTAATGAATATCCTTGACAGTATTCGTAGGTGTGTTTTTTATCAGTCGGACACCCTGTGTCATAGCCGTGGGCGCTACTATCGCATTTGTTATAATCGCAGGCTGCGTAGTTTTGTCCGGTACTATATCCATCGTTATAGCGTTGTTGATCTGATACATGTGCAAAAACATTGGGCGTCAAAGTGGTGAATACCAAGATGGCAGCCATTGCTGCGAATAGGCTATTGTACACTGATTGGTTGGTCGGATCTTTCCAAACGGATTATCGAAGTAGGCGAAGCTTTTTCAGAAACCGAGCTAACGCGCCAATTACTATCTTCATAACAACCAAAGTTTGCTAGCATTAAATCCTAGTAGATAAATCAAGATCTGCATACCCAAGCCAGATATACTTATAATTGGTACCCTGCAACGCAGTGAGGCTTATCAAAACATTCGAACTCGCGTCTTTCTTAATATTTATAACTTCTACAATGATTCTCACGGAATATGTAACAAATATTGATAGATTGGCACCCGCATTCGCCGAGTCCCAACCTCAAGCTAATGGTACACGTGATTTGACAAATTATGTGATACAGCAGAAGAACCTTGTTTCGAATATATCATCAGACATAAAAGACATTAAAAAATTGACATTAGAAGAGGTTCAACTGCTTAAAAGTCTGGGCCAAGGGTTTAGCAAAACAACTACACAGGCTTCATTTACATCTTTAGGTGTCTTCTTTTTGGGTATAACTTTGGTTATCTATGGATTGAGACTTACTCTTAAGGCAACAGATAGACGGACTAGTACATTCTTTAAAGCTATGATGTGGGGATTAATTACCCCTGTTATTGCACTTATTGCGATTTATCAAGTTGGAATACCACTTTACAAATCTGACGACTCGTTCTTCTTTATATCAGTACTTCTCTTGATTCCTGCCGCAATTATAGTATTCTTATTGGTAGCTGAAAGGAGGTTGATACGCGCATCGAATCAAAAAGATCAACAAGAAAGACAACAGTAAGTACAAGTGTGAGCTGGTCATCTTTCAAGGATGATCCACACTTATATACACATATAACAACTCCTTTGTATGAGCACTCAGTTTAAGGGTGTTATTGGACGTACCTGGGAAGATTCAAAAGCATGGTGGCCCCAGCCCGTTAAAGCACCAGCTGAAGCTCCAAATATTGCCTGTATCATACTAGATGATGTAGGATATGGCTGGCTTAGTTGTTATGGTGGTCCGATAGATACACCAAATATAAATAAACTTGCTGCAAATGGATTGTTATATAATAATTGGCATACGACTGCGCTTTGTGGCCCCACAAGGGCCTGCTTACTTACTGGCCGCAACCATCATTCAGTAGAGATGGGTGCCGTTACAGACCTCTCCACTGGCTTTCCTGGGTATAACGGAATAATGCCTAAGGACAAGGCAGGTATTGGAGCAATATTGCGGCAATATGGTTACAATACATTTTGTATTGGCAAGTGGCATAACACTCCGGATACGGATACAGGACCAGAGGGACCGTTTGACAGATGGCCTACGGGAGAGATGATGGGTTTTGATAGATTTTATGGATTTCTAGGAGGAGATTGCAATCAATGGTATCCTCCCCTGGTTTGGGACAATCACCCTGTAATGCCTCCAAAGACTCCAGAAGAAGGATACCACCTAAGTGTTGACTTGATAGATAAGGCAATTCTATTTATCGGTAACCACGAGTCTGTTGGTCCTGAAAAACCGTGGCTCTTGTGGTTAGCATTTGGTGCATGTCATGCCCCTCATCACGTACCAAAGGAATGGATTGACAAGTACAAAGGAAGGTTTGATAAAGGATGGGACAAAGTAAGGGAGGAGACATTACAAAGACAAAAGAATAAGGGAATAGTACCGAAAAACACAGATCTCGCACCACCAAATGAAGGAGTACAGAAATGGGATGACTTGTCAGCTGATGAGAAGAAATTATTTGCTAGAATGATGGAATGTTATGCTGGATTTCTTAGCCATGCTGATGATCAGATTGGACGATTAATCACATTTTTGGAAGAGATTGGCAATTTAGAAAACACCTTGATGTTTGTATGTTCTGACAATGGTGCCAGCGCCGAAGGTATGCTTACTGGTCTTTTCAATGAGATATCTGTCTTCAATATGGAATCAGAGACTATACAACAGAATTTGAAGAGGATAGATGAGATCGGCGGTACGACATGTTATAATCATTATCCTGTGGGTTGGGCCATGGCAGGGGATACACCATTTAAGTGGTATAAACAATACACTCACTATGGTGGCACTAAAGATCCTTTCATAGTCCATTGGCCAAAAGGAATCAAAGACAAAGGTGAGATACGTACACAATTTCATCACGCTATAGATATCGTACCTACTATTTTGGAAGCCATAGGAGTACAACCACCGGCTCAAATAGGTGGATACACTCAAGCACCAATAGAAGGCGTCAGTATGCTGTACAGCTTTAACGATGCCAAAGCACCAACAACAAAACAAGTGCAGTATTTTGAAATGCTAGGAAATCGTGGCATATGGTATAAGGGCTGGAGAGCAGTCACATTCCATGGCCAATTACCATGGGAGAACCAACCTAAATGGAGTTTCGATGAAGACAAATGGGAATTATATAATGTAGAAGAAGATTTCTCTGAATGTCATAATTTAGCCGAAAAAAATCCAAAAAAGCTACACCAACTCATAGAGATGTGGTGGGCAGAAGCTGGCAAGTACAATGTACTACCGTTAGATGATAGAAAACAAGAACGCTTGATCTCACGTGAGATACTAAAAAAGGAAAAAACGTCTTACACGTATTATCCTGGTACTGTAAGAGTTCCTGCAGCTAGTGCACCGCATGTAAAGAATCGTTCTCATATCATTACGGCTATGGTAGAAATTTCTTCTCACGTACCTGAAGGTCCAATCTGCGCAATAGGCGGAGTTGGTAGTGGCTGGTCCTTATATATCAAAGACGAGCATTTGGTGTATTGCTACAACAACAATGGCAAACGTTACTATGTACGCTCTTCAAAGAAAATCCCTATTAGAGTAGGACAAATAAAGCTCCGCTTTGAGTTTGAGAAGACAGGCAAGGAAAAGTTTGGTGCAGGTGGAATTGGCAGATTGTACATGAATAATGAGAAAATCGGAGAGGCAGAAATACCCCATACAGTTAGATTCATTTATGCAGTTGACGAAACCTTTGATATAGGACGTGACACAGGTTCACCTGTCACAGGTGAGTACAAAGCTGGCGCAGTATTCACAGGGGTAATCAAAAAAGTTGTGATAGATTTAGCTGGTGAGCGACATATTGACCCAGAAACTGAGACCAAGATCATCATGAAGAGGCAGTAGCGAAACAATCAGCAATATGATATACAATAAAAACTTTGTGAGATACAAGAGGATAATTTTTCTTTCATCGACTATTAGGGGAACTCAAAAGAAAATTACACCCTTAGTAGCCTGAAATATTGGTTCTAGTAATTCCGGGAGAATCATAACTATAAAATGAAACTCGATCAAATTAATATTAGCAGTAAGGGATTATAATAAACACTGGTCCAGATTAAGAACGAAAATAATGATGTACAAAGGGATAATTTTTCTTTCACCACTTCACATAAAGAAATTTTCCCCCTTAGTAGTCAGAAATATCGGTTCTATTGCTTTCGCCAGATTTATGATTATAAAATGAAAATAAATTGAATTAATATTAGTTATACACTGGTTCATAATAGTGTTATAAAAAATAATGACGTATAAGTGAGGGAATTTTTCCTTAGATATAAGTACAAACACTATTCGAGCATATCTAGAAATAACAAATTGGCCTGTTCAAGTAGGAGACGCGTATTGGTAGAAATGGTGATTTTCACTAGTTCATCAAACCTTATACGAAATAGCACTTCGCTAGAGAATAAAGATGGCTTATTCTGGGTTATTAAGTTGAGATTAAGTCTTAATAATAATGTATTCCCAATATTGTGCTAGATATATTAGAATATGAACAAGAGTCAAACCAATCAAATTACAGAGCCTGTAGCTAAACT
>DATBGR010000195.1:0-5359 GCA_036557905.1 Nitrososphaeraceae archaeon
TATCTCTGTTAAAGACAGTAACGTTATGACCTTTAAGCGCTAGTCTAAGTGCTATTTGTGATCCCATCATTCCTAGACCGATTACGCCCACATTCAATTAGGTAAACATGTATTGATTCACAATAAGTTTCTACTATTAACTATGATACTTACACGGTCCACTACAATATCTCAAATTCAGATCAGAATGAATCGCAGGATTTTTCCAATGTACATCGGGGGTAGGTATCTCCCTGCATATTTAGTTGGCATATGCCTCATGCTCAACGGTTGTCAATAAAAAGAGGGGTATGGTTGTTGTCTTCAATCCGGATCACATGACAGTTCTGTCCTCTAGTAAGAGAATCATCCAAGAAATATAATATTGATACAGTATGTGCTGACAAAGCACAGGATAGTAGAAGGAACTTTAACTTGAAAGATTAGATATTGAACCGGTTATTGCAATAAGAAATAACGCATCGACAAGAGAAAGAGGATGTCCATTAAGAAGAGATGAAGTGTTGCTGATCAAAAAACTTGGATATCAAAGATGGAAACAGATGAAAGATGCAGGTAGAAGATGAATTGCTGAAATAGTATTTTCTTCAATCAAAAGAGTATTAGGTGAAGATCTTCTTTCAAAGAAATTTAAGGCACAAAAAGTAGAAGCAGGACTAAAGATAATGCTATACAACAAATTCATTGGCTTATAACTAAAATTCAAAAATAGTGCAGAACCAACTGTCAAGACTCACGTAATGGAATTAAGCTACAAACTATATGCGATCCAAATTGTCACATAACTAGTAACAGCGGTAGTAACAATAGCGGTAGTAATAGTACTGAAACACAACCATCATACAGACTTACTGTCAATGTACCATCGCATCCATTCGGTGCTTCAACGGTTGGTATATCCATAGCAACCGAAAATGGACATACAGATCAGGCGAGCGTACCTACCGCTGGTGGCTCGTCACATACATTTAACATTCCGAAAGACCAAGGTAAATGGGTACAAGTTTGTGTTAATTCGGGAAACCGTTCTGTAGACAGATGTCATACATATGAAACTACAGGTAACGATATGTCAGTGTCATTGTCTGCCAAGCGATTACACTAATTAATATCAAGACAACCTTGCTCAAACCAATATGACCAATCTTCTGGTCCCGTAATAACACTTTCGTAGAGATATAATTCTCTAGCATCCTATTGTACGATCTCTTTATACATGTATCTACTATATGTAAATAATGCATAGAAGTAACCATATATTCACATAATGCGCAAATGAAAACCATTATTCCTCCTCCGCATATGATCCTTAACACTAAAGGAGGAAAAGCACAAACAAGACATGAAAGCTATGTTTCAAGGTATGAACCAACAATTTATTCAGATAATACCATGTAGTCCGGCTTATGAGTAATCCTCACACCAATTACTTAGAAAGCTCCTAGACGAGTTTGTGTCCTTAAACACTCGGTCTTCTGGTATCAAACCTTTAAAGTCTGATATGGCAAGAGGTGATCTATTCAACGTAACAATACATAGAATACCAGCACTGTTAGCCGCCTTAACACCAAGCGGGGCGTTCTCTACTACTATTGCATCAGGAGGTTTTACATTTAGTCTTTGCAATGCCAATTCGAATGATGCCGGATCTGGCTTTCCTTTTCCTTCAAATTGGTCACCATTAATTATAATGTTAAATGCATTTATTCCAAATATTTCTTCTATGATCGTATCAACCTCCTCCTTTGCTGAACCACTTACAACAGCTTTTGAGCATCCCGACAAAGTATTGGTTATTAATTCTTTGACACCATCAAAAGCTTTTGGTATTACATATAGTTGCTTAAATAATTCCTTTTTTCTTTTGGCTATGTTTTCTGAAGCTTGGATATCTTTATTCGTTATATTTTTAACATCTGCATATCCCTTGATCTTCAATATTTCTAGTGCCATTTCGGCTACAGGCATACCTTCAAACCAATAGAATGTTTTTTTATCCAAATCAATATTGGCTACTTCTTTAATTGCTGTCTTCATAGCTTGGTAATGATATGGCATGGACTCTACCAAGACACCATCCATGTCAAAGATTATTGCTCTCATATAACAAGAAATGATAACAAAATAATAATAATTAACATTTTCTGGATGATGTGGTAAAAATACCAGTCCGCCGCAATAACAATAAATCCGATGTTAGCCTGCGCTTCGGAGAAATTATTCTAGGGAAGCCAACGTTTGTATATAATATAATTACACAAAAGGTAAATAGAATATCTAACATATAATATATTAGACATGTCTGTTTACGATTCCCTCTTTGAACCCGTGAACTTATTATCCCAGATGTAGTTTACAGTCTGCACCTTGGTTCTAATTAAGAAGATCTTCACATAGATATGATCGACGTACTAGAATAACCTTGATTGATCTTAATATGCTCCTGGATAAACTTGATTGCTTACTAAGAATCATATCACTATGTAACATACAGCACCGTGATTGTACCTTTAAACCATCTGCCGTTTGCCGTATTGTAATAGTAGTATCATTAAGGACTCTCTCGAAGAGAGTATGTTGTAGTGCATTCGTCAAATATATGACTGCATATAAATAATGGAAAGACCTTAATGGAGTGAAGGAAATGTTTCAGACAACAGTGGATTCGAAGACAACCATCATATTTAGCATCTTGGTCATTGCGGTAGCATCATTGTTTGCCTCAGATCCTATACTTGGAAACCAACATGCATTGGCAGCTAACGCGGCTGGAAGCGGCTTTGGAGGTGGCGGAGGCAGCTTCGTAAGCGGCGGAGGCAGCTTCGTAAGCAGCGGAGGCAGCTTGGGTGGCTCCAGCAGTCACGCCGGGTTCGTAGGCCATACAGGTTTCGGGGGTCGTGTTAGTCACTTCGGTCACTTCGGTCACTTCGGTCACTTCGGTCACGGCGGCTATGGATACTACGGGGGCTGCCACTACTACTACCATCATCATCACCGCTACTATAGATGCTACTAAACGCCAAGACCTACCTTTCTTATTTTTTATGAAAAGCAATTAATTAGAAAGTAGCGAGGAATCAACAGATTTGAGGCCTTGCTAATCTGTCCATCAATTGTTAGGTTTAAGTACCGGTTCTAAAACGCGGAGGTTTAAGTACCGAAAAATAATGCTTTTTGAATCTAGGACTTCTGTTATATCTGATCGGGATGGATATGGATATTTAGTTAGCCGACTGAAGTGTATATCTAGCTATTTTTGAAAAAACTTTAGTCTGCAAGAATAAGGACCAATATGTACGCTCATACATTCCGGGGATATTTATAATTTAGAACAGTTTTATGATCGTACGTTATTTAGCTATAGATTACGTAGTGTCATCACTACTACTGCGACAAAAGTAAAGATATGCTGCAACCATCATCTATAAGTGTTGCAAATGTTCTTCGATAGTACGAAGAGATAATGCTATCCTCCATTGAGTTACATAATCTTCGTGTTTAGGTAATTATCTAGATATCCCAATTAGCATAAGTTTTCTAACTAATACTTGAGAGGAGGTATCTTGTCATATCCAGACTGAAACGCTTTGTTCTGAAATATTCCGTTATTTTATTCCTGAACTGTATGAATGATTGATAATATCTGGTGACAAGAAGATCATTCTTTGATATATTCCAACATTCTTCTAATACCATGAATTCTGGAGATAGCTTTTCCTGTACAAAGTATTTTACCAGTTAATCAAAGTTTAATTAGAAAACATATGCTATTTGCTATAGATGGATTCTCTTCATTGTTTAGATCTAATCCTTCTTTTTGTATTTCAGAAGCAATAATGTAAATTCTGGTAAGTATCCTATTTTTGGTCATTTATATAAAATATTAACATGCAACCGCCTCCAAAAAACTAGTCAAAAGTAATACCAGTGCTAAAACGTGCTACAACATACAAACCCAAGCTAAAATTCTTACTCTCATAAAGGACTCCTCGTTGAAGAGGAAGATTCTTCTGACCTACAATATAATAATATCATGATTTATCCTACACCGGCGTAAGCTAAGTTTGTAGACTCCATCTGGCACATCATAATGAAGGAACTACTAATCTTTATCGCTAATAGCTCGCTTTGCCATTCCTAATTAGAAATAATACTGACGCTGGGGTCTTTTCACTATCTTACACTGTCATTGCTTCAGACTTCTTAATGTGGATGATTTAGTGATGAAGAGTGCTGGACTCGATAGACATTTGTACACAAAATAATATTACTACAATAATTGTTAGCATGATAGAAAGTAGCATGATCTTATCAAATGGACTCAGATTAGTTACTTTTGTCGTGACTATATTATCATTGTTTTCTATCAAAAGTAATTACAGCCAGTTTTAGAACCTGAAACTTAAAAGACTAGAGGAAGAAAATGAGTTGTAAATGGGTGAAGTCCTTCTCGGCTGTTCAGGTTGGAATTATCCGGATACTGCAGACAAAGGTGGTTGGACTGGCGTATTTTATCCCGATAAGGACACCAAAAGACTTCGGTATTATTCTCAATTCTTTAACACAGCAGAGATGGACTCTAGTTTTTATGACAGATTCTATTCACAAATGACAAAGGGCACATTCATTGGGATGGCCAGGGCAACTCCAGGAAAATTTCAGTTTTCTATTAAAGTTCCAGAGACCATTACACATGTTAAACGATTAGATGTCAATAAAGGAGCCATCACATATTTCGAAGAATTTCTGGACAAAATATCTCCCTTAACAAGTACAAAAAAGTTAGGCGCAATATTATTCCAGCTTCCACCCAGCTTTACTGTTAATGATTTTAAGAGTATTGAGCAATTTCTCGAGAAATTACCTACTACTGATGGATATGACTATGCTATTGAATTCAGACATCCTTCTTGGGGAACTGAAGGTCCATGGGAAATGCTACGGCATTACAATATAGCAGCTGTAATGACAGATTCTCCTCCAAGTGAAAATCTCCAATTTTTGTCAGATGTAACCATTACTGCTAATCAGTCATTCATTAGATTCCATGGAAGAAATACTAAGGGTCATTACTGGTATAATTATCTGTATTCCGAACAAGAATTGAAACCATGGGTAGAGAAAGTGAATGAGATAAGAGAACAAACGAAGATTCTTCGTATTTATTTCAACAATCACTATGGCGGGAAGGCTGTAATTAACGCAATGGAATTCAAGGAGATGATTGGAGTATCATTATCTGCAGATGAAAAAAGAGTAATGGAAAATGCAAAAGGACATATCCTTGGTAATTAGTATTTAAGATAGAATACAAAAAGAGCGTCACTCCTCAAACTAGTTGAAAGGTTTAATGCGGACT
>DATBGR010000196.1:0-2888 GCA_036557905.1 Nitrososphaeraceae archaeon
ACTATTCTCATGCCAATACCTCTACCCTGAAATTCTCTGAGAACAGCAACATCTTCAATATGGCCAACTCTATCTGCATTTCCGATCATCTTTGGCTCGACTAGAAGTGTACATGACGCTATAACTTTCCTTTCATAATTCAAGTCATCAGCATATGCAATAAATATAAGGTGCAATGGATTACCAGCTATCTCTCGTTCATAAATCAATTTAGCCGTGTTTAGATCTGTTTTTACTTCTGTCAAATTTCGTAATACTTCAAGATATTGTGGCATATCTTCAATCTGAAGTTTACAAATTGATATGGACATCAGTTACTCATTCACTCACTTATCCATTCACTGTATCTGAATAATTGATGCATTTAGCTCTTAAATCTCTTCCACTATAGTTCATACTGTTTGAAATTGACCTGTTCGTGGAGCATCGTAACAATATCGCATACAATAATTAAATTATTTATTGAATAAATATGAAGTGATTAATTATGAAATGAAACGCTTTAATCAATAAGATTTCCCATCTTCTTTCAAAGATACAGCTGCTGAACTAAGGAATCTCACGGAACAACTAAGTAGAGGAGAATAAAGTAAACTTAAAAATGCCTTCGCTGTGGTCCTTGATGTGTATATAAGGGATTTTGTACATTAATTTATAATGTCTCAAAATATACCGCAAGAGGCTACCAAACTAAAGAAACTAACAAAGGCTGCAACAAGGTATATCGAAGTGGAGCAGTTCAAAGATTCAGATCATCATACTGGTTACTTTTGTTACAATCGTACATACTTTATGAAACCAAATCATTGTGCTATAGTAACTGATGAAGGTCAGGACATAAGAGGCCATAATTCAGGCGAAATAGCTCCCTATGGTGTATGTGCTGTCTGGGAACAGAATGAACAAGAAATACGATAGGGATAGATATAGCACCTTTGCCAAACTGTACAAATAATAGTAAAAAGTTAGATATCATCGTCTATCATAGTCAGAAAAATCTATATGTCAAAGTGTTTCAACCGATATTTTACTAGGGATATGAAGCACAATGGTCCTGAATAAAAATCAGTTTATTGGTTATTCAATCAAGATGAGCAGTATTTGAACACATAAGTGTATGAATGAAGCTATGGATAAAGCTAATCGTACTACAACAACTGAAATTGTTTACGGCATTGATTATGTAGTATGTACTCTATCTCAAGTGATATCTAATGCAGTAACTGGAATAGATATCTGCGTAGACAGTACGCGACCTCTTTTACTATCAGAAATTAGACAACTTAGACAAGCACTTATCGAGACAAAGAAAAAAGGAGTTAAGATAAGGTATCTGACTGAAATCACATCTGACAACCTATATTATTGCAAACAACTATTGTTAATAGTAGATGATCTACGCCACCTAAGTGGAATTAGGGGAAATTTTTATGTGACAGAAACAGAATATGCTGCGCCATCAACTTATCATGAAAAGCGTAAATCGGCAGACATGATGATTTATAGCTGCAGCCAGGAGATGGTACGACATCAACAGTCTATCTTTGAGAGTATTTGGAATGCTTCTGCTTCGGCAGAAAGAAAGATAAAAGAAATTGAAAGCAATATCATTTTAGGTACAACAGAAATAATTGATAACCCTTCAAAAACTAAGAAACTATTCATTGATTTAATCGAGTCTGCAAAATTCGAAATTTTACTAATCTTGCCAACTGTTAACGCTTTTTTGCGTGAAGATAGGATTGGCGCACTAAAATTAATGAAGGAAATATCATTCTTTGGGAGCGAAGTGGCGAAGGAAAACGATAATGAATACCAGAAGAAATCAGATGAAAAAAATATCCACATCAAGATTTTGACTCCTACTAGTGATTTGGTTAATAAAATTATTCAGCAATTGGGGATAGAAGCAACAGTAATGGGGAAGAATGACGTTGACATGAGTTCAATCGCTACGAATTCAAAGGAAAATAAGTTGTCAACCTTCATGTATCCTTCTTCATCCCAGTATAAAGATAACCGATCATCTCTTCAAATTAGACATTTAGAATCGCTACCAAAGTATAATGTAACCACAGTGACTATTTTGATAGTCGATAGAAAAGCTTCACTTGCTATAGAAAAAGTTGATGATTCTAAGGCGGAGTTTATTGAGGCAGTAGGATTATCCACCTATTCGACAAGTACTCCCACTGTAGCCTCCTATGTATCCATCTTTGAAAACTTCTGGAGCCAAATTGAATTATACGATAAACTTAGGGCCAATGAAAAGATGGAAAGAGAATTTATCAATTTGGCTGCTCACGAATTGAGAACGCCTGCACAAGCAATTTTAGGCTATACTGAATTGGCATTGATGGAAGCAAAGAATAACGATACAATCGATAGCGAGAGAGGAGGATACATTACAGCTGCATATAGAAATGCATTAAGACTTCAAAGATTAACTAAAGACATTTTAGACATTGCAAGAATCGAAAGTAATTCACTAAAGTTAAATAAAGAAAGAATTGATATAGTAGAAAAAATAGACGATGTTATCAATGACATAACGCATGCACGAGTTCTTAGCCCAAAGACAGGATATAACACACATATTGTATTTGATAAGCCAGACACATCTTTATTCATTTTTGTGGATAAAGTGAGGATTACTGAGGTTATTTCAAATTTAATAACTAATGCAATTAACGCAACTAGGAATATTAGCTCTGGTAAGATTTCTGTATATACTCAACTTATAGAAAACCCAAGAAATAATACTAAGTTTGTTGGTGGCAACAACACTAAATCATATGTTATTGTTAGTATAAAAGATAACGGAATAGGAATAGACCATGAAATAGAATCTCGACTATTTACTAAATTTGTAACCAACTCAGATTCAG
>DATBGR010000197.1:0-3277 GCA_036557905.1 Nitrososphaeraceae archaeon
TGTCTAAGGCGTACTATGTAATCTCTAATCATACTTTCTAATTCGTAATCTGGAAAAAGTAGCATATCGTTGTGGCTAGATCTCTGACAGTACCGCATAAAATACGAAAACTTTAGGTTGTACTCTCTTTTTGTTACACCACTATTTATTGAATCGATAAAATTACTGTATGCTTCTCCTTTTGATTGTTGATATTGCCGCTGGCTCATTTCTCCCCGCTTCCAATAGCAACGTGAAACAAGCTATTAAGTATAGCATAAACTATTCAATCATCTTAATTTGTTTAGCGCCAATATGATCTACCATATAAAATTCATTAGCCAATTGAATAATGTCACCAATTGATATTTTATAATGACTTCTCTTTTTTCTTAATGGTATCCCAAATGGTCTTTCTTCTTGTCTAAACTTAATCCATATTCGACCTACGTTAAGTATATTCTTAAACTCGCATTCCCAGACTAAATCATAAATCGTATCTAATGCTTGTCTACTAAGATTGTCACCTCTTAGAATAATTTCCGGATCTGGCTCTTTGCAGAAAAAAACTCTTACTTTCATATTCTATACGATATTTAAGAATTATAAGTCATGTGCAATATTTTATTCTTATATGTTAGATTCGGGATAAAATGTGGGATGTAGCATGGAAAAGGTTATGAGCTATGTTATATAATTTTAGAATAGGATAGTATTCGACTGTAAATTAGTGATCGTGATAATGAGTGCAAATAGTAATAACAATAATAAGGATATATTGCAGTTTTTGAATCAAAAATATGTTAATCTTGAGACGTATAGAAGAAATGGAAAGGCAGTACGTACCACTGTGTGGTTTGTCATGGATGCTGGAACAATATATATTAGAACAGATATGAATTCCGGCAAGGTAAAACGCATTAAGAACAATCCGAATATACGCGTAGCTCCATCTGGCCCTAGAGGGCAGCTCAGAGGTAAATTGATTGAAGGTCAGATGAAAATGGGGAGCTCTTTAGAATCAGAGCATGCAAATCAACTTCTTGACAAAAAATATGGCTTACAAGGAAAAATAATTAGAATGTTTAACAAGCTTAGAAACACAAAACCTATAGTGTTATTGATTCAAATTCAAACATAAATGTGGTTATGTAGGCTGACTGACTAAAACACGTTATAGACTACGGATTTTCGCAAATCTGAATCGAAATGACATTTAAAACTCATTATCGCCTTCTCAATGCATATTTTCTTTATTCTAGTGGGTCGTTAAATATTTGACATAGAGTATCGTTAAAACACGTTGAGAGTACAGCATTTAAGTCGGAATTGAGTCTAGAAAATCCTGGAATCTAAATGCTTAACTACAAATGACTTTATAATGTTGTTTCGAATTAGATTGTGTTGTAGTAACCCCAAATAGTCCATTTCGATAGGTTCATCCTTGAGAAATAGAAGTACGTGTTTGAATAATAGACAAAATAAAGCCTTAGGACGTCCCCTCAAACCTAGTTAGTATTTGATTGCTTCATACATTCGAATTGTGTCTTACCCCTGTGATGCAATTGCTTGATCTGTCTGATATCTGAGTCAGAAGTAAGCAAAAGCAGCCATTACTTTCAGTTACTGTTATTTGAATCATTACTACCTAATCGTTGCGACATGATTATCAAATTATACAAAGCCTATCGGGAATATCTCTATAGCAAGAATTTACTATCAGCAGCCGGAACCCAACTGTTTTAGTAGGTGGATTTATAGCGACGATTCGGTATTGAATCCAGGCGGCGTGTTATACCTATCTAGGAAGTTTATCTTTCACATGATATAAAACAAGCAGGAAATCTATCTCGATTCGCTCAAATTATGTCATAGTTGGCTTTATATGATAGTATGTAAGGTCATATGGATTAAGAACTCATTATGGCTGTTAGGAGGTCCTCTGTAGATGGGGGTTTGTGGATTCTCTTGGTGAGCCTGGTCCTGGTTACAGGTCCTAATAGCCAACTCCTTGTTTATGTCGACTGGAATATGCCTATCTCATTCGTCTTTTACTTGTATAATCTAGTTGCCAACTATGATACGTAAAATCTATTTATCCTCTAGTATGTTGATCTAGATATCTTGGTACCGAAATTAGTTTACAATAAATCTCCTAATAACACCGAAATTGCAGCGTTACTCGGTATAATCATCGTCATTGCAGCACTAATATCTTCTTCAATATTTATAAAAAATGGTTATGCAATACCCGTAGTAGAGCCGCAGTCTTCATCTTCTAGTCAGGGGGGAAAAGTATTCGTTATGTATGCAGGGTCTCTTGTAAAGATATTTGAAGAAGATCTAGGCCCGGCATTTCAGAATAAAACAGGTTATACATACACTGGAGAAGGAAGAGGTTCACTGCAAATTGCAAATATGATTTTGGATGGTCAGAGGAGACCAGATGTATTTGTTAGTGCTGGCACAATTCCTATCAACAAACTGATAAACTCAACTGGTAGTACTTCTAGTAAATCGCCACTAGCTCATGGTTTAGCCAAGTTTGCATCTGCTGAAATGGTAATTGCATATTCACCTACCAGCAAGTTTCATACTGATCTAGATAAGGCAAAGAAGGGACTTGTACCATGGTACCAGGTTTTATCAGAACCAGGCTTCAAATTTGGAAGAACAGATCCTGATTTAGATCCCAAAGGTTACTACACAATAATCATGTCCAAACTTGCTGATTCATACTATAAGGATCATAACATTAAACAAAGAATTCTGGGAGACGATAAGAATCCAAAACAATTATTTCCAGAGGAAACTCTTATAACAACTCTAGACACCGGGCATTTAGACGCAATAGCAGCGTACAAGCATGAAGCAGTAGCAAGAGGACTCCAATACATAGCGTTGCCTTCTCAGATTAATCTTGGCAATCCGTCGTTTTCTAATTTCTATAAAACTGCCACATATATTCTGCCTAGCAGTCAAACAATTCAAGGTGAACCAGTATACTTTTCAGTGACGATACCAGATACCTACAAAAATCTAACAGGCGCCATGGCTTTTGTAAAGTTCTTACTGTCATCAGATGGTTCAAGTATTTTACAGCGGGATGGTTTAGATCATATCGAGCCTGTTACCCAGGGACACGTGTGTAGGACATGTTAACTTGACGAAATAGTAGCGCGAAGGCTATGACAACAAGCTGAACCTTTCAGACAACATGATACAGGGGTTTGTAATATTTGTTAAGAATGGAAAAGTTAAACAGAATGTTAAGGTTAGGGTTGAACAAGTAGGAAGT
>DATBGR010000198.1:0-2353 GCA_036557905.1 Nitrososphaeraceae archaeon
CATCCAGACTTGTTTTTTATTGATGTGTGAAAACATAATGCCTTCACCAATATAGTTGGTGGGAATTATGACGATTTAATGTGGCTATTAAGGAATAGGCAAGAATAAATCTAAGTTCATAAGCTAGATATTAATAATATGTGATTTTGTCTTATTCTGCGATAGATTGTTCTGTGTGCACTCGTTGCATCAATTCTGGATCTAATATACCGACAAACATTTTGAGATAAACATCTCTCTAAATAGTTATGGTAACTAAAAAGTGAAGCTACTTACTCAGCTTCATTATGGATTATTCTGGATCTAACAGCAGCAACTTCTTTACTGCATGAATTGAAATATACTGTATACGATCGATAAAAACGCGGTGCAAATAATTACAAATGAATTTCGCTTAACACTACTTATCTTGCTATGCATTGTCGTCGCAGTCTCCATATTCCAGTTTGAAATTCCGGTTCATGCTACTTCGCCAGTTTTTACTCGCCATTATGTGAAGGATGGTGTATTTGATTGGATAGATGTTAATAAGCATAAAAATAGTTTGCAGGGCGAGCCAGCTTCAGATATTGTAGGTATAAGTTACTATAGTGATGGACAAACCTTGAATTCCACGATTTGGCTCATGGCTCCATTTATTAGACAACCTTTTCAATATAATACTTTGACTTACGGTGTTATGGTTGACTCCGATTATGATAAGACCACGGGAGTCGGTGGTGTTGATTACCAACTCGAAATTAGCTGGATAAACAAGACTAGAACTTGGGATAAAGCGCTTACGGAGTGGTCAACCTCTGGACATGACAAACTTCTGGACGAAAAGCGAAACTACACAGGATTTTTCCAGAATGGGTCTTACTACGTCTCGTTACCACTAGATTTATCGGCTATTCAATTTCCTAATAAATATAGGATTGCCTTTTATGGGGAGTCAGAAAAGAACGGTGTTATAACAACTGATTTTAGCAATTGGATAAACATTCCACCACCTAAACTTGATATCACAACATCTCCTAATCCTATTATTCTAAAACAAGGAGATCAAAAAACCATCGAAGTACGATTAAACACGACTCAAGGATTTGAACCATTAGTTCATTTATTTGTAAAAAGCGTTCCTGGTATAAGTACCACATTTAAATATAATTCAATCCAGATACCTTCTGAAGGATTTGCTAGCGTTCCCCTAGTATTAATAGCATCCAAAAATATTCCGGCTTCTCCATTTACACTTTTGTTATCTGCAAATTCCAGTTTTCCAGACTCCCAATTTATGCAATCAAGTAACTCAAATTCTGGTTTACCTGGCAAGAGATTACCTGACTTCTTGACTCCAAAAGAAGAGACTTCTAATAGTCAAGCTGTTTTGGTTGTAACAATACAGGATGCCGTCTCAGATATTGATCGAATTAGTGATTTCTGGCATAAATTAGGTTCCCCTATCTCATTTGCATACGGAATAGCTGCGGCTGGCCTTTCCCCACTATTTTATAGTAGGATAAAGAGGAAGATAAAAAAGCACAGAACGAGCTCTTAAATCATGAAAAGATATAGAAATGGATTTCACAACCGAATTTGTATTAGTGTATTAGTTGATTATATAGGCATGTAATTAAGTGTCTTACTGATCGTGATGAAAATAAGATCTTACAGGAGATCTCGTGAGATCATCTGCTTCATATTCCAAACATTGTATATGTCAATCTAGTACTTAGATCAAGATTTATTGGAATTACATATTCCATTTTTATAGGATTATTACAAATCATATCAATGGTTTAGATAAGTACATGGAGAATAAGAATTATAAATTAAATCCCAAATTGCTCTAGTGCATATAACAAAGGATTAGGAATGCACCTAATCAACATCATCTATCCAACCTAAAGTACGTCTATTTGCGAAATACCTAAGTAAACTTGCTACATGATCCTGAAACTGGTAATAACTAATTATTAAAGCATTCCTGAAATATGATATATCATAACATTATGATATTAAAGGATATCTTCTTTCAAGGATAGAATTTGTATGTGAACGAACTGAATTCACACTACAAAGTTAAGATGATCGATAACATCAGATTCAATTTAAATTCCGATGAACCAATAGATTTGAGAAAAAAATGTAATGATGATTTTTGGTTAGGTCATGATTGCAAGTCTTGGGAGATAGTTCGAAATAGCATACTTGTAGGGCTAATAGGTCTAAGTGGCACTAATTATTTGATACAAAGGTGGTGGTTAACTTCGACAGATTGTCAATTCAAACCTGAATCAGGTCTTGATAACTAATGAGAATATTTAGTAACGATCATTCGGAGGCTTTTACAACATCCAAAGGATTTTTT
>DATBGR010000199.1:0-22891 GCA_036557905.1 Nitrososphaeraceae archaeon
TTATGGATCCGCTAGGCACAGGAACACGTAATGCAGTTCCATCAATCTTGCCATTTAGTTCTGGTATTACCACACCTATTGCCTTTGCTGCACCTGTGGTAGTTGGAATTATAGACATAGTAGCAGCCCTTGCCCTTCTCAGGTCTTTGTGTGGAAGATCTAACAAATTCTGATCATTAGTTATTGCATGAGTCGTAGTTATGTATCCTTTCTGAATTCCAAACTTATCATTTAATACCTTAACTACTGGTGCTAGGCAATTTGTGGTACATGAAGCCATCGATACTATTTGATGATTTTCACTATCATATTTATCATCGTTGACTCCCATTACAATAGTAGCATCAGGGTTTTTTGCAGGAGCGGAGATTATTACTTTCTTGGCACCAGCATCCAGATGTTTTCTTGCTTCCTTTGCATCATTAAACCTACCTGAAGATTCCAATACAATATCTATTCCCATTTCTTTCCATGGTAATAAAGCAGGATCCTTTTCAGATAGGATTTTGATTTCAGTATTCCCATTTACTGTTATTGAGACATTTTTATTCCCACTATGATTATCATTTTGCACTTTTGTTACAATACTGCCATCAAATCTTCCAAATACTGAGTCGTATTTTAGAAGATGAGCTAATGTCGTTGCATCAGCCAAATCATTTATAGCTATAATACTAACAGAATTCATAAATTCGGGATCTTTTAAAGAAGCCCTTAAAAAACATCTTCCGATTCTTCCAAAGCCATTTATTGCCAGTCTAAGTTTACTCATACTAGTTGATACAAATCAATGTTGAATATGTGGTATTAAATAGTATGCACTGCAGTGCAGGAAGTTCCTTATTGATTACTTCTAAGAATTTAGACAGCCCCGTTCGCCCAAAAATGGATTCATTAATTCTTCGTGAAGCCAAATGGCTTATACATATTGGCAATGACCTGTGTTCAATCATAGTGCATCCGCTCAAATGAGCGGATCATATTCTAAACATATCATAATACTTTAATCCCAATAAACTTCGAAAAGGACTTGAAAAAGTCTTCCTTCTGGGCACATGTCTGAGTTGAGTAGCCATCTCAAATAGACAGTAAGCCTGTTGATAAATGCGAGTTCTATTAGATTAAGGAGAACCTCAATATTCATTTAGATAGCATATTTATTCATTATTCAAGCGTCATATGAATACATGATTCTGTAAGCACATTTAATTATTAACAATCTCCAGATCCTAATGGTGATAGTTCTTTTATGCTTTGCTTTTCATCAGTTAATTTGTTGTTCCCATCTACAGCGGCTTCGCATATAGTCTGATTCTTGACTTCTTCAATCTTTTGGTTATAAAATTTGTCAGACTCATATAGTATTATATTTTTGAGATATTCCACTTGAATACAGTCGGAATCATAATTTGGAGACAGATAACATTGATTATAGAAGTTTGAATGCATTTCATGATTTCCGTTGTGATTAACATTACATAGCAAATTAGATGTAGATGCAGCTAAAGACATTGAATATTCCATGAATGATTGTAATCTGTAAGGATTATCCAGTAGGGATTCAATTACAGATTCAAAAACAAGTTTTAGTAATTGTTTATCATCGCCAAAGATCTTGTTTACCTGTTGTTTCACTATCATTTCGATCTTGGCATATTCTTGACTATTCTGCAGTTCCTTTATTGCTGATTCTAGCCTTATCTTTTTTAGATATAGATTCCTATTTTCTGATTCTTGCTTCTCACACTCTAGCTTTTGATGTTCAGCGCTATTGCGAAGATAAATGTAATCGCCATTAAGTTTCAGGATAGCCGAATCTATATGTCGTTTCCTCTGATTAAGAGTCATTACGTCTGAAAGCAAATTTTTGTACATTTGTTCAACTTTTGGTAGTTCACTATTGGCAACCTCAAGTAGCTTCGTTATATGTTTTACATCCATACCCGCAGCTTCAATTAATCTATAAAGTTCTACGAATGATCCGATACCATCTTTAATCTTTTCATAGACCTTATACAGATCATGTATCTGATGTAGCCTCAAGTATTGTCTATACAATTCATGCACTTCTGGCTCCTTCAGGTTTAGCATAATAGCCACATCTAATGGAGTTTTATTCTCCAGGAAGAGACTGAACGCTTGAGATGATACAGACATTGATTGATTTGATTCCATCTCTTTATCCCTCTTATCTATTATCGTCTTAATATCACGAGGACAGATTTTTGCCTCTTTAGCTATTTGTCGATAGGTTTTATCCTGATTATAGTATAGATCTAAGACAAGCATTTCTTTTGTGCGTCTTGTTAATGCTGTCATGTCTGCTTTATCTAGATGATATAGTTAGACTAGGCATTTAAAGATCTGATATCATTTGTTATCGATTTACTGCCATTGCTATCTCTGTTATCATTGCAATTATGTAATTCTAGTTTGAATTCAAACTAGAGTAACAATAAATAAATTAGCAACGTGAAACCATGGCTATGTTTTTTAGGTATTGCAATAGAGTATGATTTGGACCTCAAATAACTTTCTGTTACCCTATTATTTATCCGTGAATGAAATAGATAAATCCCTAAGCGTTAGCTAACATTGTAACAGGAATAAGATCCATGATCCATGATCTCTTTATGCCTCATTGTTTCAAAATAAGTATGAAAGACACTGTGCACCGACAGGCCAGATTGTTCCAGAGAAGTTTCTATCACTGACCTATGTTTTGATTTGATATCATTACTAGCTTGTCAGTGCTTATTGGCTTCCTGATAAACCAACCAGCATCGAAACCAGGATAATCCTTTTTCAGTGTATCATAATATACTTCATATGCAGTCATAAAGCAGTATTTGACATTGTTGGATCTGCCTTAATTATCACAGTCATATTGCTACTATGTAAAGCAGTAATACATACAATAGGCCCAAGCATGGGTGAAGGAAATGAAGATTACAAGCTAAGAAAAGCAGTTAGAAGTGGCCATTTATTAGCATTAGAAAAAAGCTAAATGCTAATGGTAAAAGTCTTTCGGACAGAGACAAAATCCAGAGTTATGGCCATAAGTAATTTTCTGAACTCTACAACAAGTGATTCACTGTAAATATGTATGTAAAAGGAATTGAGCAATACTCTAAGTGAGAAATTTTGCCTTGACTGATTTGTTTATTATAAAAGGTTTGACATTGAGAGAAGATCTAATTAACTACATTGGTTTTAGATTGTTCATTTATCTTTGACAATCTTGATCTTGCTATTTCAAACTTGTCAGCATCTATTTCTAGCCCTATGAATTTTCTTTTGAGCTTAAGTGCAGCAGCTCCAGTAGTTCCTGAGCCCATCATGGGATCAAGAACAATCTGGTTTTCCACGGTCAATCTAGATATGACGTGCTCAGCGTCAATTGTCGGTTGTTCATATTCATGCATTATTTTTTCAGGTCTGTTGGAATCGATAGCATCTGACATATAATCCAAAGTGTTAGTTGAGTCACCTTTTACGAACCACAGTAGGGGTTTCCATTTAATTGACACCTTTCTAGGATGATGGCGTCCAAAAGAGCCCTCAAGATTCACCGCTATTGTCCACCAATACTTTAGCCCTGCTGATTCCATCATACGTATAACTTGTGGAATTGCATAATTCCCAACATAGGTTATCAAACTTGTGCCATCTTTTAAGACTCGTGCAGCTAGACGAGCTAGATCATCATATGACGGTAAATATTGAGATCCATAAATAGGATCGGTAAACATTAGATCGATTGAATTGTCAGATATGAATTCCTTTGACTTTTCATTGAAGTCTCCTAGTACTAACTCAAAATTATTTGTAGGAAAAATAGATACAGCAGTGTTTACTAATTCTTGTCTTTTTTGTTGTTTTTGCAATTGTCTGTAGACTTTATCTATCTTCACACTTCCTTTTCTTAATTTTTCTTTAATTTCTTCTGATGCATTATCGATAATTTGTCTACCTTTAAAATAAGTCATCGGAGAAACTCCAGCTCTTTGAGCAGATAAATCAATTACTCTACCTGTTGAATGTTTAGTCTTGTCTGAATTTTCAGATTCTTCAGTTGATTTGGATGTTAGGGTTTTGTCTATTTGTTCTACTTGATTTGATGGGGTAGTATAATTTTGTACTACCCTATCATCAGCGTTCTGAGAAAGGTTTTCATTATCGGTATTTTTTTTCCATCTTTTATCTGCCCCAACCTTTCCCCCATCTGACATTCGATTTTTTGCTTTTCCTATTTCGTTTTCAATAGTTTCTAATTTGTACTGTAACTCTATTCTCTGAAAATGGTTTAGGTGTCTGCGATTGATGTTTATCTCAATCCTGAATTTCTGTTCTAATAATGGATTTTCGAAAAATTTGACTTGGTATTTTGGCTTTTTTTCTAATTCTCGACATGCTTTATATCTATGATACCCATCAAGAATTACACCATGCTGATTTACTATTATGGCGTAAGTTAAGCCATTATCTTCCTTGATTAATTGTTTGAGAGACTCAAATTCCTCTTTTGATAGACTTGGAACCAGACTAGCATATTCATCATTAACAACGACGGTCCCTTCAAATTTCTCGTCTTGTGCTGCTATTTTTGATGTTGTCACGCCGTTTTTTTGGAAAATAGGAATAAAATAAAAAATAAAATAAATCCTTCCCCTACAGTTTATCAAAAATGAAAAATAGGTGATGACTAAAGTCGCTAATTATGCTTTAGATTTACATAACCATAACTTACAAATAATCTAGATATTGTTTAGAATTATAATGTTGTGGGTATCCGCTACAATGAGCGGATAATCCCTACATAAAATTCTACTATAAGGTTGTACGTTGGTTTAATACGATTTTGGTTATCAAGATTAGCTGAGCTCCAGTTACATAATTAATATCTGTCTATGATGCTAGTGATTTGGCGATTATAAGTAATGCGTTACTGGTTCTAAATTTCCAGAATCAACTGTTATTAAATAAGGAGTACTAAGCCTTTTAAGGGATTTCACTAATGTTGCATCGATATTGTTAAAATTACTGCGCACAAAATTGATGATATATGTGCATGTACCGGAAATAATGGAAATAATGGTGCCTCCAAATGGTCGTTGATTCTTAAATGCAGAGTTCCGATGTGATTCTAATCCAATCATCTACTCAGCAATCGCTTATTAAACATGAATATAAAAGAGTGTTTTTTAGGTCATGGAGAGTGGATCCGCTCATTGTAGCGGATCCGTACTTTATAGGGATCGAAAATTATAGATGCCTAATATTCCAACGGCTGGAAATAGGACAATTATGCTTCAGATATCTTTGTATATCATGATCATGAAAATTCTAAATTCAGTCACTTGGTGGGACAATATTGGCAATCACTATTAGAGAGAAACACATGGTGAATCCGCTGGTAATTTTTACATCAATTTATTGTCAAGAGTTCTATACCACATCTTCATTTTCTTCTAGACAAAGAATATCACATCCGGAGTAGTAATCCTGGTGATATTGTAGATCTCAATATTCTAATTGGTACACTTGTGATAATGATAGTAATATTATTTCATCTTCAATTGCTAGCTTGTACTTCGTCGTTTAAATTGTAACCTTGCCTAAACCACCACCACTAATTCTAAGTCACAACGGGTACATTTTATTATTTAATTGACTCACCTGAGATATCAAATTTGTGAAATAACTTAGTTAGAGTTAGGGTGGATTTTCATCCTCTAAACCTTTCGCTTCCAAGATAAAATAAGCCTCTTTTTCAGGATGGTATGAACTCTTAACAATTTTAGCAACTATTTTAATATGGTTACCACAGTATAAACGTCGAAAATGAATTCTATAAGTGCTTGTGCTAGCCATAATATTCCCTCCTGTTGGATTATCCTTTATATAATAACGACTTCTTCCTGAGTTGACTTGATTAGTTACAATTACAGCAACATTATTGTTCTGTGCGATACTTGATAATTTACGCATTAACTTGTACAATCGTTGCTGTCGTTGCGAAAGCATGTATTTACCTCGAAATTCAGCACGATAGTTGCCAATAACTGAATCTACAATTAATAGACTGGTATTCTTGTATTTCTTTATACGATACAAGATTCGATCTATCGTTAATTCCTGTTGATGACTAGTCAGTGCGTTTATGCAAAAAATTTTCGATAAAATATTGTCTGAGTTGAAACCTCTAGCCACTGCAATCGAAACTATCCTTTCTGGTCTAAATGTACCCTGTGTATCGACAAAGATTACATTATTCTGTAGTTCTGTAGTTGCGGCCATTACTGCTAGCGTATGGCAGATTTGTGTTTTACCAGTACCACTTGCCCCAAAGAACTCTGTGACTGCATTTGTCTCTATCCCACCTAAAAGTAAGTTATCTAATGATTCAGAACCGGTGGAAATACGAAGTACTTTTGATCCAGGTTGACAATCATTATTACAAAATTTATCTAAATCAAAAACACCATTATTGTTGCGTGATCAAGTATTGTACTACGTATTTTATCAGAATCGTTCATTGCTCCATCTTCTCCAATACCTCTTGTAACAACTTTTCAATATTTGATAGACGTCTAGGCATAGTACAATATTCAGCAGCTAATTGAGGATCAAAGTATTCAAATGCACCTATACGAGAAGGTTTTGATGCATTAATTTTCGCTAATCCCTCCACAGTTATTTGACCATTATATTTACAAATTTGATTGGCCAATGGATCATAAACTACCCATTCTGGACGCGATTCCATTTTGAGTATTCCAATTTCCATTTCAAAAATGTCTTCCAGTTTCCTAGCGGCCTCACTACAACCATGGTAAAGTAAACCACATAATTCCCATGGATTATCTCCTTCGATTGGACTAGGAATAAATTCTATGGTAGGTTTGGTACATTCATTTAGATGAACTTTAACATCGTCTACAGTAGTTCTATGCTGCGTCCAATTGTTTATCTCCACTTTTTGCCAATCTACACACCTAGTAGGAAATTTGTGAACAGGTGCTATGAAGCGAACATTCTCAGCCCTACAAGTAGGGAGGTTGGTGTGCTGCATTTTTTTAGTACACTGGTCGAGAAAGTTTTTACCAGGTTGGGTTACCTCAAGTAGTTTGTACACATCAAGTGTTTTTTCTTTAACATACCCAAATTTTCTTAATCTGATTATGTGATAAGAAATAAGCTGTTTATCTCGATTAAGCTTTTCTGCAATCTGTGATGCAGTATGGTCCTGTTCTATCATTTTTAATATGGATAATAGTAGAGTCAAAGATTTACGGTAAAATTTTTGACTGTAATTATGATTAGACAAAGTCTTTCGTTTGATTTCTATATCGTTAACTGCTATCCAAGTCATTTACGACCGAAGACATAACAGCTAATTTATCATCAATAAGGATATCCCTACAGGAATCGCAGAACCAACCTCCTTTGTTAATATAACGAATCTTCAGGTAATGAATTCCTTCCTCTGTACAGTCTCTCCCAGCGCAGAACTTATATCGTTGATCCTTATCTTTATTATTGGTATTCAAAGGGCGATAAACCTACACTAATGTCTATCTGTTGCTATGCGGAAGCTTGGAACTATCCGCATCAACAACAGATATCAGGTTTTGATTAATTGTGCTAATTTTATCTTGTACAGTTTGTAATATTATTATCTTTGAATTATTTGTTCGGAAGATAATGACTGTCGATGTGCCGATCCCATACTGCTTTACCACTTCATGCGGAATTATTATTGCCATCGATCGTGATTTTGCATACTTGGACCCAATCCGAAAGGGTTGGGTGACATAAGTCTCCTTCATAACTCAAATTATTAAAATTCTATATATAATAAAAAAATGAAATTATTTTATTTACCTCGCAGATAAGCTACGAGGATATATAATTATAGAATACAGGTTTGGGTGTAGAGAGAATGTAATTATAAATAATTTATTAGTATCAATTTATATTGAATTCTGTTGATTGTTTGTAAACTAAGATGCGGCTTGCATTCAAGATATTAGATGATCAGTTTAGTCTTCCTGTATCTATTTTTGATATTATTTGCTGAAACTTTTTTTCCATCTCTTCACGTATAGACTTTAGTTCCTCTCTATGTCTTATTTCTCGAAGTTCAATCTCGTCCTTCTCCTTAGTTAACTCATCAATCCTTTTATGCAAGCGAAATTCCTCGTTTATAGTTAGATCGTTAATTGCCGCCACATAACCAAGGGCTTTCTCGTTACCTTTGAGCAGTTCGGCGTCGGTTGGTTTGAAGTAGGATTTGGTTAGGCCGCTTCTATGTCCCATTAAATATTCTGAATAGAGTGGGTGTACTCCAGCGTTTATCGACGTAGTTTTGAAGAATTTACGAAAGCCATGTGTTTGCATTAACTCGGTTCGCTGGAGATTGTCTCCAGTGACTGGTGTTCTTATTCCTGTTCTATCTAGTAACCTTTCAATCATAAATGCAACAAGATAAACGCTTACCGGTTTAGGTCTGTTTACTTCAGTTACTGTGTCAAATTCTATACGAAATACAGGTGAATTGGGTTTAAGCTGCTCGCCTAGCCTTTGCCGCCAGTCAAGATACTGGTCTATGTATTTTGTACATTCAGGGGTGCAGAAGGTTGTGTATTGCTCCTGCTCTTTCTTATAGACAGAAATTTTGTATAGATTGTATTTGTCTATTTTTTCTAGGTCACTTATCCTTAAGTATTGTAGTGCTCCCCTTCGCAAACCAGCCGAGCACATAGTCAGGATAATGCATTTATTGCGTAGGTTAGCAGCCTCGACTAGTAGTTTGATTTGGTCTACGGTATAGGGTTTGTCCTCTACTACACTGTAATGCTTTGCTTTAAATTTTTTAAGGCGTTTCCAGTGCAGTGTGAAACCGTTCATTTCGTAAAAGTGTACGATAGAAGCTATATAGCCGGATACCGTAGACGGTGCTAATCTCTTGTCGTGGCGTAGGTGAATAATATAGTCTCTAATTCTGCTTTCTAAATCGTTTATAGAAAATAGTAACATGTTGTCGTGGTTTGCCACATTACACCATCGCATAAAGTATGCAAACTTATTCTTGTATTCTCGCCTGGTTACCGCACTATTTATTGCGTTAATAAAGTTGGCATAGGCTTCCCCATCGGGATGTCCTTGTTGTTCCTGTAGCCCGACCATTTTCTATAGCTATATTTACAAAGGGGATACATCTAATTAAGTATAGCATATACTACTAATAATTTCGATTTTCTACATAGAAGAACCAGATATGCAAGTATAGCTTCTTGCATTATGGGAATTGAAACTCTGGTTTTACAAAGACACAAAGTAATGAAAGTTTTGCCAGAGCAATCCGAGCTTCAAATATTATCTGAATCATTGCAATGTCGAAATCTAGATTGTATAAAAGAGAGTTTTTTAAGCGATCAAAATGAGAAATTGCGACACAACTCTGTTCTATTATACCGATTAGCAGAGGCTGTAAGAGAAAATTTTGATGATATACAAATTGAGCAGAAATTTACTGCAACTGATAGTAGAATACTAGCAGGCATAACTTTAGATTGGAGAGAAATAAAAGATTGGAAACTATTTAAGACAAATTCTGAACCGCAATTAAAAAAAATGATTGTTCAAAAGCAGAAAGAACAGGATTCCAACCGACCCAATATCTACATCCAAACCTATAGTACACATCCATTTATTGATATATATTCTACAAGGTGCGATAAGGGTATTGCATACGACCAAATTATTTCTATGATTACAACATCTAAGAAAAGACAATTGAATATCATTTATTTGGGAGATTCAGAGAACGATAATCCAGCGTTAAGAAAAGCTACGGTTCCAATAGGTATACAATCCGATTCTCGATTGAAACCAAAACTAGATTGTAATTATTATCTACATATAAGCAATTTGTCGATTTTCTTAAAAAACCTCATAGCGAACAATCTAGAATTTTCTCAAAATCTGATCACTATATAATTGTGAAATAAATCTTGTGATAGTTTAATCGCATGTATGAGAATCCGAATCTTTATTGAATCATTATTGGATTATCCCTGTAAGCTATGGTAGACGATTAGAATAATTTGCTTCCTACATCTGTCATCTATGAGTTGCGTATACTTGATCCACAATCAGAACATACGATGTAACATATATTACATCTAATGTGCGATTGGTATGCATAATCTGTTTTTTTAGTTGATATTATGCTAGAATACAAACCACAGCTTAGGAGCTACAATTGTGAAGTCGACTATGTAACACTAGTTACATTTATTAACTACGACTAGTAATATAAGCATGAGCATTTTGCATTCTATCATAATACATATCACACCACATATTAGTATCCAAATTAAGGATAGGTTTTGGTCAAAGCTGTGCGGTGGCAAGAATTCTCCAATATGACCGAAGAGTGTATGAATTGTGCACACCTAGTGACAAGATATGTAGTATTGGCAGTATCGGAATTTCTAGACAAGTCTGACGAAGATTCAGAACAGACTAAATTTGATAATCTGATAATATGTGACAATTGTTGGGATTGTGTCAAAGGAAATTCGAGAATATTGCAAAATATACTAATAAAGTAATAAAAATGGATACGTACTATAACGGTCAAATCAGAATAAAAATGATACCAATCGTAATCACATAAATTGAATAATGAACACTGATCACAAAAGGATTTTGATTAGAGGACTTTTAGTTGTAGAGATTCATTTACGGGCTATCTTAACCGAAATGGACTCTGAAACAGGAAATTTTATACTATATTCAAAAGAGGATGACTTAGATACTGATACTCAGATGAGGATTCATAGTCATGCTGATCTAATGTTCAAACAGATCAATGATATAAAAGAGGTATATAAACTGACGACTAAGGAAATAAGATCGCCTAAAAGAATAGTTCTTGGCCATCTGCTTGAAATATGGGATACCATAGAGGAATTGGACCCTAAAAGCATGCGAAGATATGGGAGTATGTTAAAAGCTGATGAAGATGATCTAACCGAAATTATTGAGAAATTACTTGTTCAACACGAGAATATTCTAAATGAAGTCACTAGGGTGAATAAATAGTTAGATATACAAACTATTAATAGAATTCTTTTTAACATATGAGAGTTACAATTATAGCTAACATCGTTACTTGTACGCAAATTGTTCTACGATATGACAAATCTATTTTTCAGCAACAAAGGAATGTCGATATAGCGAAATAAGCGCGACAGACAATCACTTGCCAGAATGCCGGGAGCAGGCATCAAGAAGGACTAAAGGAACATGATAAAAAGTGGTATCTAGAGTAGGTGTAGATAATGAAATCTCTTGGCTAGTGTAGACTAACAATTGGAGAAGTCAGTCAAGCATAGGAGTAATTTATCTACCTAAATTGGATGAAAAAATGAGATACAAATGTTAATGATAGATGTCTGACCATTTTACTTTCTATTTATATTATGAAGTTTTAATTTCGACATCAATTACAAATTGATTAAGCATAGATTTTGGAGATTCAGTGTTCAATATGATTATATCTTAGTACTATGTCTTTCTAAATACTATGTTAGGAGAACAATTTGGAGAGGTGAAGGGAAAGATCACTGGTCAAAGAGTAGTAGATCTTGCAGGTCCTTCAATTGAAACATCTATAACAGCCAGTGGGAGTTTAAAAGGGGTACAAATAAAGGAAACGTTAACATTTATTGGAAGACCAACCAATAGTAATGGAATACTCCATGGCAAAGGAATAGGAGTAATAATGGCAGGAGAATCTGAACTTGCTACAGTCACAGGTGAAGGAATAGGAAGAATTGACTCCTTGAAAAGTGTAAACTATCGCGGTTCTCTATTCTTTAGCACATCATCAGCAGGTAAACTGGCATCTCTGAATAACCTTGTTGGAGTCTTTGAGGCTGTTATCGATGCTGAAGGGAATTTCACTGAAAAAACGTGGGAATGGAAATAAATACTGAACTAACAAGCAGGTCATCTTCATCTGTTTGGTTCCTTATATCAAAGAATTAGACCATTTTTGTATTTTTGTGAGTATCAAGTATTAACAAGGACCTTATTGAGGAGATTACGTTACGGAAAAATAAGTAAGAATTAGTTAACAGTGATTGATCAAAATATATCACTTCAAGTCTTCGCAGTGTTGTTATGTGGAATTGGATGCTAATTAGTAGTCCAATGATGCTGCGTTCTGGCTAAAATCAATATTCTATCGTTGCTGTTGCCGTCATTATCATTGTGGTACTATAACAATCATTACTAAGCTTATGTTATGTTGCATTCATGTACATTCGATGGCTTTATACGTTTGATAGTGGGTATATATTTTAATTAATATAGGCGAATATTTTGGATGAAGGGCTAAGGGGATATTACAATGGCTCTAATAATAGCCATAATGACTATAAATACTATATTAAGTGGTTTCTGATCTATGTGGGTGTTGGATTTGTCATTGCTTCTCTAATTCCTTTTCCAGCTTCTTTTATAGTTTATTTGATTGTGTTCTTTCTACTTAATTTCATAAGGACAGATCTTCGTTTGCGAAGGTCTGGTACGAAGGATGGCATAAGAGGATTGTATCGATCATTATCTTCTGGATATGGTAGTAATAATGTGCCTGAAAATCCCTATAATAATCCAATCAAATTCTTGTGTATGAATTGTGGTAATGAACATAAAGAAAGGTCGTGTCCTAGCTGTGGTTCGACCGCAGTCAGAACCGCATAGAGAGTACTAAATATCTTACTATATACACTGATACTTATAATTGAATGCGTAATTGAGGAATTTCGGTCTAGTAGTGGAGTAGTTATGAAAACGGTAGCTGCAAAAATTCTCTACTGCTTGCATTAGAGGTCATCTGGCCTGAATCAAGTTTTTGACACCTACATACCTAACAGCCTAGCGACACATTTTGGATCAACGTCGAGGCTAGATATTTTGAAACTGAGTATCGCACAAAGTCTGACGGCTACATGAAAGAGTAAGACGGTTTTAATTCAAGAATTTATCCATGCATCATACAAGTCCAAAGTTGTTAGTGACAGTCAACTAATAGTGCCCCTCAGAATTCTAGACGTAATGGTAGACGATATCGCAGAGCTCTTAAAATATTCAAAAATTGATAATGCCGACTGCTTTGGTGTTAGCAATGGTTGCAATACGGCTATGCAGATTGCAATACGCTATCCAAATTTGGTTCAAAAAATAATTTTGGACTCAGCATTTTTTAAGAGAGATGGATTGTATTTACAGGTTTGGGATTCTTTGAATCAATCAACGTTAACTGATATGCAGCAGCTACTGAAAGATGCTTATACAAAAGTAGCACCTGACTCAGGAGACTTGTCTAGAATGTATGAGAAGGATAAAAAAAGAATGATTGGGTTTGAGGATTGGAAAACGGAAGATATTCGATCTATAAATACACCTGTATTAATTATAGTTGGGGATAAAGATGTTGTGCATCCTGAACATGCAGTTGAAATGATTCGGATATTGCCGCACGCACGGCTGTCAATACTTCTAGGAAAGCATGGGTCATACACCGGTGAAGTAATATCTGAAGTGGTGCAGAGCAAGATGTCGGATCTAGTTGTTTCAATAATTGAAGAATTTCTGAACGAGCTTGTGTAAAAAAGCAATTAATGCCTAATTTGTACTAAGCAGAATTAAGCAACTGTTTGTTGATATGAATTGAGCAGACATAGACACGAATGCATAAGTTAGTGTTTGTATCATAATAAATGATGATTTTTCTTTACATACTAAAATTGTTACGCACTATATAATCTATCAAATTAGCACATTATTGTGATTTTACATTTTATTTGTTGTGGTAAATGGTACGTAGGTTACATAAAATCAATATAACATTCAATACGTAATTTAATCAGAATTACTAGGTTAACTGCTAAATATGTGATTGCGATAATAGTCAGAATGTTATATATTTTCTTATATTTTATATTCTATATTTATTCTCCAATATATTAATTAACGCACCAGAAGTATTTTAACATCTGTATATATAGTGAATATAGCAGTATATTCAAGTACATTGAATAAAGTTAGTTGTATGCGATTTATTTATATGGTTTTGCAAGGTACATTCTAGATCGATGTCTGTAGGAGGAAATCAGTAGTTAAATGAGCTTGAAACTAATCGACAAGACTAGTACTCGCTTTTCACCACCAATATTCATTCTGTGTGACAAATGTTACTGGAGTGCTACATATCTTGATAAGACAAGAATCCCAATCGATAATACCTGTTCACAATGCGATACAGATAATACAGAATTTTCTAGCTTTCCTATATTATCTGAATCATTTACTATTCATTATAAAAGACTTGGGATAGAGCTGGAATTTGATTCCAAATGAGTAGAATCTATTCAGCATTTTTGAATCAAGGTAATTGTAATAGATCTTCCATCACCAAGATTGATCATTACGGTGTCGTCGTCTAATGAGAAGGCTGTCAGTGAGGATATTTAAAAATCGATCAATCAATTCGCCATATCTTCTGTAAATTTGAGGAGATTAATACTAATAGGCGACATTATAAATAGTCAAACGTTCTATAATTACAAGTGCGGGTTATACAGTTGGATATTGATACTGGAAGGAGATCGTTGTTAGACGAATTGGAGAAAATTGAATCAGAAGCTCAAGACCTCTGTGAAGCACTGGCTTACGAAGATCCTTCGTTAATAAAATAATTAATATGATAAAGACTCGTCCCAGAAACTATCGCAGGTTTATTACCCTTTTTAATATGAGCCTCTCAGCTTCTTTATAGATATCCTGATCATTGGACCGATTTGTCCCAATTCGAGCTATTCTATCATAGTTCTGTATTTTTCGACGGAGGTATGCAAATGGTTTTATAATACGTTATGCAAGGCACGAGACATGCCGCTTTCTTGTAAAGTTTCTCTCTTCTGTTTTTGATATTATTGTAGGAATTCATTTGATCAATTATTTTATACAAGCACTCTCGATCAACTTCAAAATTTTTCCTATGTTTTTTTACCTTTCGTTGATTGTATACTATGACTGATTCTAAATCATTAGGAGATAGCGTTTCTAAATATGATTCTGAATCCAAAGTGAGGTTTCTATTGTACAGATTAATTATATTGGTATTAGATATTTTCTTTTAACGAAAAATTTGTCACATTCACTTCATCCATAGATCAAACAATGGAATTCCAAGCAGCTTGATTGAAAGTCCTGCATTAGTTTACCAGCCAACTTTGACCCTTGAGATAATCTGCGGACTAGACCCCTAATACAAATATTTTAAGGGAAGGGTAAGATAAAAGGTGTGTGATTTTCAGAATATCCACCATCAGGAAAGTCGCGATGATCTAAATTTGTATGTGACACAGAGTCATCTCCTCCATTGTTCGTCCCCTTAAATTTATCTGTAATTTCTGGCAAAGATGGTGTGATACCATCTGACTGATCGAATCTGCATGAAAATGCAGTTTCATTGTTTGCACTATTATCGATGCACTGCTTGCCAGCGACTTCACTGGTTTGGGATATAATTGTGACTAATGATATATTTGTAAGTACGAGTAGTATGAGTACAGCAATAGCTTGACAGGTAAATCCCAAATCATTGTGATCAATATTGTGGTATTTCGTAGTACTTATTGTTTAATTGTTTGTAACTATATTTGAATTGAGAAAATAATTGCTGTATTTTAATACTATTATATTCAGACTATGAAGTTTATCATTACACTTACTAATAATGATTCTATCTATGTAATTTCTTCTACATAGTTAGAAATTTTATAATCAAATATCTCAACTTGAAGTAATATTTGTATTAATATATGCCTGAAAAAATGGTCTGATCCAGAAGCCAATTTAAGAGTTCGTGGGAGGTATGTAATTGCTCGAAAAATAATTTCTGGCAAAACATCAATAACTACTGTTTTCTCTATCTCAGTTGAACTCGGTATTTTTCATTTGCCATACCTTGAAATTGATATGAATGTAATTCATGATAGATCAACAGATCACAATATTTAGTTATTCCATTACAATTGAGTCGAGAATAGATGGGTTCCCTTTAATAACAATAATTTATTTTTTTGCCAAGTTTTTGAAAGGTTCTGGGGATGATGTTCTACCTGTGATTATCTCGTCTTGTGATTGATATTCAACGTCAAACTCTCCATTAATCCAACTCATATCTATTAAAATATCTTCACATTTACACTTGTAGTATCTTTTACTTTCTTCATCAACATAACTATCTATGAAACACTTGACTCTAACTAATCCTGAAGCATAATAATTTACACCATGCTCAGAAAGCCTGTGGCCACAGTATTCGCAATTCAACTTTATGACCTCGTTAGGCCTTCATTCGCATTCTAGACTAATAAACAATAGAGGTGCCCCTTGAATCTGGTTATGAATCTTATGGAGATATTTCAAATTAGCGGTAATTTATTGATGAAAACCTCCTAATACTATATACAACTATTTAGGACTTTTCGACAAAAACTAATAGGTAATTTTTAACTATCCTCCATGAATCTATTTGTATTGTAGTCCCGAGATAAAGCACAAGGCTTACAAAAAAAATATTCAATATTTATAGTAGATGATGAGCCAGATACTTTGGAGACATTAAGAATTGTTCAAGAACAGAACGGTTAGAAAGTAGAGGCATTCACAACCCCTACTTTAGCATCAGATATGTACGTTGCCGGGTCATATGATCTATTAATTCTTACCATAAAAATGCCACAAATGAACGGGTTTGATTTATATAAAAACATAAAGAGACAGGATCCTAACGTGACTACATGTTTTCTGACTGCTCTTTCTGATTTAGAGGACTACCAGATTTCTAAGAATGAGGTCTATCCAAAAACTGGTGAGAGGCACTTCGTATTCAAGCCAATTGAAACCGAAGAATTGTTGTGTATTATAATAACTTTAATTGAACGACCGTTGTTACAGAATTGACTTTTAAAACAATAGAATGGAGTACAAGAGCTCACCTTTGTAGTCATAGATTGTGCGATATAGTAACGATTCCCTTTTCAAATCAATTGTTCGTAAGAGCTAATGAGTATACCTTGAAAAATTCTCTTATTAATTTAATATGTAGTGAACTGTTTGGAGCAATTTTCCTTTTGATATATTGTTATGCGGTTTGATTCGTAAGATATGATCGCAACAAGGACACCTCATGCCGTCGTATCTGAGAAATATTTCGCACTCTACGCAGCGCTTGCATCCCAAATTATAATAACTTGGCGATGCGTTATTTCTCCTAGCTTTGTATAATTTACAAATATTTTTACAATACTTTTTCAATCGTTTGATTTTCCTTTTTCTGTCTGGCTCTTTCCACAGTGCTTGGATCTTCAAATAAGGATTTTATGATCCTTGGTGTAAGTAACCATCTTAACTCTCCCCTTAGTTCGGGAGTGGTTGAAATTATCCTAATTTTAGCAAATCCGCCTTTCTTGACGACGATACTTCTTTCAGTTGTAGACATTTCTTTCATGACTTTTCTATTTGTTACCGCTCTACGTGAGCTAACTTTACCTCGTTGATGCGAAATAATATCATCTATAATATGCGTAAGATATGGCTCATGTCCGACTATGAGAATAGACGATTCCAAGTCATAGTGTTGTAATCTTTTGTACAGTTCTTGACTATTTCCTTCAGGAAGCAATTCGCTGCAATTTATGACGTTACTTTTCATTTTGAAAGTACTGGAAATTATCTTCGCAGTTTGCGTCGCAGAATTAAGCGGACTTGTTAGGATCATGTCAAATGTAATTTTAAATCTCCTTATGGATTTTGCAATTCTTGTGATTTCTATTCTCCCATCTTCTGTAAGCCCTGGATTCCTAGTACTGCCTTTAGAGCCTCTTTCTCGACCAGAGTTTTTTGCTGATTCACCATGTCTCAGTAAGTATAGTTCCAATCTAAATCACGACTCATTTTGTTTTAACGACTATCACTTTTGTTTCTTCTTCATTTTCTTATTCTTCTTCTTTTCCTCCTCTTGTCCCTCATTATTTAGCTTCTTGTCTTTCTTCTTCATCTTCTTATCTTTACCGGCTTTCTTGGTTTTTTTGGTTTTTTTGGTTTTTTTGGTTTTTTTAGTTTTTTTAGATTTAAAGACATCACTAATAGCTAGCTCAATTTTTTGGATTTGGGTTTGTAATCGAGCTATCTCTTCATGAAATTCCATGAACTTGGTCGAACTATCAGAAGTGATTCGGTAGTTGGTTTCGAGTGTCATTACTGCACTTTTTATATCTTTCCTGATAGATGAAATTTGTTCTTCAATACTCGTGCTTTTCTTGTCGAGTTCCTTGATCTGTTTGGCTAGTTGAGTTATAACGTGAAACAATTCATCGAGATCGGAATTATGATGCAACTCATTACCATTTTGACTTCTAACCTCTTCTGTCTTTACACTATTATCTTGAGAAAATGAGTTTTCTGTAGACTGTTCTATCATGCGCAAGTACAGTCAATTCACCTATATATATCTAATAGGGCTATATAGTACTCTATAGTCTATAGAGTTTGTATTCTTATTAGTTATGCCTTGTTTATTGGAAGATATACTATAGTAATTTGGTAATAGACTATGTATAAATATCAATTTATTGCATCAAATAGAATTCAGAGACTATTCCAATGCACTGAAGTTGACTTTTTAGTGTCCAGGATTTAAAGGATATTTTAGTATAAACTGAAGGAAATCTCAGAGGTACGTGAAGTTATATCCAAATCAGATGTTGAATTCTGCAAATAATCTATATAATCTATATAAGTTTTTAGTTATATATCACAATTAGCCGAGTAACTAAATAGAATCGGCAGTTAATCAAATTGTATAAAGATTATATCGGACATGGTTTTATATGAAAACCATAAGTAGGAGGTGGTGGTGTTTTGGAGAAATCCTACTTCAATATCCCTCACACATTCAAACTCAAGCAATTTCATCCATAAGGTAAATTTATATAATTATTCAATGAAATGGAATGTTTTAGCAATAAAATTTTGTATGTGCTTTAGATAATTCGATAAATATTTCTGGATATTCGAGCGCCAAGCCATTAAATCCTGCTCTACACAGAACTCGAGATCATTAGCTCAGGAAATATTGTTCTCTTCTTGAATTATGATGATGATTATTTGTTCTTTGATCTAATTCGTTAATAGTTTTCCTTATATTTGATAAAGATCTATCAGTGGTTAAAATGGTCGTAGCGTCTTCTACTCAGCCAATCCTTGTGCGAATAAATGGGGTACTACCTGAGATTTCCAAACTCGGAAATCAGAGTGAATCAGAAAGGATGGCTGAAGTTAAACAAGCCGGAATGACTACAAATACTTCTTGTTCTATTTTCAACAAAACCGGAACAGCAGCAGACAGGCCTTTTCAAATACTTGTAGATATCGGTGAAGGAGTGATTAACAGCATGGAAATTGGAATTAGAGACCTTGGATTTAGTTCACACGGTAAACTTTCATGTGTTAATATCCCAACTGTTAATCTTCCAGATCTTCTATTATTAACTCATCCACATATTGATCACATCAAAGAATTGCCGCTTCTCTTAAGTAGAGCCAGCGATAGTAGATCGACAAAATTGAAGATAATGTGTACTCAAAGATGTCTCGATCGAATATCACAAATATTTACTCATATTTCTGCAGCTGATAAGATGCTCTTTGAAATAGTAATACCTGGAGAAAACTACAACGTTGGTAATTTCTATATTACACCCATTTTGGCTAAACACTACGATAATGATGGATCATCCTCCTCATCTGATTCTGTAATTTACATATTAAGAATCTCTGATAAAAAAATAATAATTGGATGGGATTTTCTCTCATTGGATCCGAATGTTGATCAAAAACTATTTTGGAATCCTGATTTGCTGATTTTGGGAACTGAAACATATAATCATCATCCCGAAACAGGGATGCTATCTGTCACTGAAACCTACGATCTTATAAGGAGATGGAATGCAAAGAATTGCTATATTGTTCATTATAGTGGTCTTAAGGACTTTGAAGAATCTAGGAATCAATGGTTCAGAGGTCCAACCAAAGCTATGACATCTGAGGAACTGCAAAGAACAATAGATTCACATCTTCAGCTTACTGGTAACAATGGCAAATTCAAAATTACTGTAGCAAAGGAAGGAATGATCTGGGAAGCAGCAGAACAACAAAAGGAAGAGGAAGTATATGATGAGAATATAGTAGGTAGTGTGCTCGAGATCGAAGGACTTCAAAAATACGTGATGAGAATTGAAAAAGATGATAAAGAAAATATTCTAAAGCTTATGATAGAGGACTCGATCAATAGATATGATCTGAAATTTATTAAACCACATATTGATAATGAAAATAATAATATTTTATACGCTCATGGAGAGAAGGGAATGCTAGCTAAAGGTCCTGAGCTAAAAATGGAAATAGATGATCTACAGCCCTCGAATGGAGAATCTTCCCAGGGACTAATCAGGATAAATGTGTTCAAGGGTAAGGGCAAGGTCTTTAACGATGATATTTACGTAAATAATCTAGATGCTCAGAAACTTAGACGATTCGTTGTAAAAAACTTTAGTGATTAGAATATAATTTGGCATCAAGACATCATTTGGTAAGGGACAGAATTTTGTAATAGTTTATGCTATTCTACAGCATCTGCAATAGATTTGCATATGTTAAAAGATATACATGGTCACGGTAACGTATTTTTGACATAAAGACGATTACTCATTTCATCATATGCAAGATCATTCATGGTTATAACCTTAAATCCATTATCGTGCAAATATTTTATTTCTGCTTCAAATAAGCTAGTATCTGTACTTGATTTGACTCTATTATTATCTATGCTGTGATATGCAATTAACGGAATAGCATTTATCACACCATTATCATTATCATTGTATTTGGACTGGCTGTTTACGACTTGTACAAACGTGTTGAATATAGATGTATTATTGTAGGCGTATTTTCTATCCTTTGCATTATGATTCCATTCTCTAATGGAGTATCTATTTGCGTCAGTAATGCTACCATCATCAAAAAATGTTCTACAATCCGTTTGATGTCTTGGACTAGTAACTAATGCAGCTAATTCACCGCTTCCTACCCTCTGTGGATTTGCTTGGTCTTCATATCCAGTACAATTTAATCGCATCAAGTTCGAAAAACCATTAATCGCCATATCATAGTATTTTGCAACTGTGTTTATTACCGTAGAATTTGATACTGCATTTCCGTGCCGAACTGCAAAAGTTGTAATGGTTGCAGGATCAATTCCATGTGCTGATAAGCATTCCTTTGGTTGACTAACTTCAGAATCCAATTTATCACGAGATAGGTCAATCAGATTATTATCACTTTTAGCTTGAATGTCGTGCCCCTCATTATACAACGCCTTGATATCATTCCAATCCATTCGTGAACCATCACCTACCATATCGCACGGTACAAAAAAACTTCCTTTGAAATTATACTTATCCAATATTGGCCTAGCCGTGGTAAATTGACTTTTGTGAATGTCACCAAAGGTCAGTATAACCAGCTTGTTTGAACTTTCTCTTCGATTTTGTTGATCTTCGCTATTAGCACTAATTACATCAGGACCGTTTTGCAATGAACTGTTCTTTTCCTTAGCATACAATAAGTACTTGTTGGCAAGTGTGGGATCAGGCATAAATACTAGGAAAATGACAACTACCATAATTGTTACTACAGCTATTCTAACTAGTACTGAATCAGATAATGACCTCGATGTATGAAATGGTTCAAATTTAGTCATTATTATTATTTTTAATTTACTTGATATTTTATACTATATTAATATTGGTAAGGAAGAAATCTGTTATACATAGTCGTTTTTTGCATATTCTAATACAATAGAGTATATCAAAATGAAGTGCCATTTAGACTGTAGTTATCAACCAAATCACATATTGCTACGATGTTTAAATGACTAGAAAATAATAATAAAACTCCATGATGCCTAAAGTCTTTACCTTTAGAACATTTTGGTTGTTTTAGGCACTTTCAGACTTGTTTTTGAATTGCTGTAGTGCAAGAGTCATATCTAAAAATTTGCTTCGATGCCATTATTTGATATTTCTAGAGATGAAACCCTGAAGCCTAATACTTAAATACAAGTGCATGAATTTTCATGTTTTCAGGACAAATATAAACATATGATATTATTAGAATATATTTATGCAATATTGATATCATGGAAGCGCTTTTCTTTTAAAATGTATATTCTTTTATAATACTAGATGCTATTAGTTATTGTAATGCTATGAAAATTCGTCAACTTGTACATCTAGTAATAAGGGGTAGAGAAACAAGACAAAATAATTCAAATGTACACAGAAAAGAAGGGACGGATAAGGATAAGAATAAGAATATTGGAGAACGGGCACTAGAAGACTATCCGAAAATGCCTTCTGATTTCCAGTGCTTTGTATGCGGGATACGATTTGATACAAACATCGACAGATTGAATCATCTGGAACATGAAGCACACTTAGGTCTGTATGTTACTGGGATGCCAAATGATTCAGAGGTCTAAAAGACAAATTCATATCTGTCTATAGTATTTTGAATGATCTTTGCAAAGCATATTTTAGAAAGGCTCTGTTAACTTAAGGTAATCTGTGTAGCTAGGCATCTTCTAGTCTAGTCCGTGAATAGAACCAGAACACACCCAGCTGTAGTTAGTTATGGCTTGTACCTTTATTATAGTTCCAGAAGCTTCAGGTTAGCAGCCAAA
>DATBGR010000200.1:0-3974 GCA_036557905.1 Nitrososphaeraceae archaeon
CTGGTGTAGCAACGATATTTGGAATCAAATCACATGGATTTATCTCCTGGTGGCTTTGGCGCACATACTATTTAGGTAGCCTACCGACACTAAAGAAGAAATTAAAGGTAATGGGAGATTGGACTTTAGATTTGATATTAAAGCCCGGTGTGGCAATGATAAAACGATCAGAATCAGAAAATAATCCTGAGGCTGTTCAAGAGCGGCAGACTGGCAATCCTCCTAAGAAGCAGGAGGCTAAATAAGATGATGACTAAATTCTTGATAAATAGAGTTTGTGCCACATAACAGGAATTCTGGTTGGTCTAAAATCCTCAACACTTGTGCAATTGATTTTGGTATCTTAATTAGGAAATGAAGCCCCATGTAGTATACCTAACTAATAACCCTGACCACTATGGGTAAGAAATCAAATGCTTGTCAAATTTACTACAACAACTCAAATAATTGACTGGTCTACTATCGTCACTTCCATTTGTATATAGGCTGATCAGAATTCAACCTTATCAAAATGCGGTAAGAAAGATAATTATTCTAACTGTGTGATATTAGCTAATACAATTGGTAGCAATAAAAAACTCCAAAGATCATCTGTCCCACATGAGCACGAATTAATACTTATGAGAATCGATAACTCAACAAGATTGTTTCTTAAATGTTTAACATGTGATATCAATTACTGTAAAGATGGGGGGAAAGTATTATGTTCGAAATCCGATATAACCTTGCATCAAAAAATGTAAGTAACATAATATATTCACTATATTCTCTCTGTTTACACTAGTGTAGGGTATTGATAAAGTATTGCGGATTCATCCTCTACAATTGAATATAATCTTCAACCGAGATAAGAAAAACGTTTGAAACTGCTTCCTAAGATGTTAGGAAAGTAAATCAAATGTTAGTTAGCCAGTCGTTTGCAAGCTAAAACCGAAGGTAGCTCCTTTCCCATCAATATTATTTTCTCCCCATAATTTGCCTCCATGAGACTCGATAAGGTTTTTTGATATATACAATCCCAAACCTAAACCTGATTCGGACTTTGATACAAATTTAGTAAATAGTCTGGGCAGTATTTCAGGATCTATACCTGTGCCTTCATCCTTTATGCTAACAATAACATACATTTTTTTATTTTCACTGTAACCAGGCGAGTTAGTGTCATTCTTTGAATTTGTGCTAATATGAAGAGAAACTGCAATCCTACCATGGCTGCCGCTGATTCTGTTTGCATTAATTGCATTAGTTATTAAATTTGACAAAACTTCGGTGATCCTTATCTTGTCAGCATTTATGAATAAGGCTGAGTCTGGTTTGTTAAATGCAATTTCTATATTATTCTTTGTATCTATATTTGTATTCATATTTACAGTCTGTGAGTATTTTATATCAGTTATGACGTCATCAATTTTTTCTACTAAATCAAACCATTCTTTATTCAGCTTAAGTGTATTGCTTTCGATCTTTGCTACGTCCAGAATTTCCCTTGTCAATTCCTGAAGTCTTACTGTATTCTTATATGCTGCTAAAACGTATTCGGCTATTCCACTGTCAATTGTAACTTTGTTATCATCTATTGCCATCATTGCTAATTCAGTATAACCTAAAATAGATTGTGCTGGAGTCCTTAGTTCATGAGCTGCGATATGGATAAATTCTCTTTGCATTTTATCGTTACTTATTAGCTGTTCATTTAGTAGACGTTCATTCCAAAGTAGATCAAAAATTGATTTATACGAATCTACTGTTATCTTTCTGGTAGAATAAATAGCAAAAGCAATAGCATCAGTAAAGTCATTATCTGCATCTGTAGCTGCATCTGTAGCTGCTGCTGTATCTCCTCTAATCTCAGTTCGAAGCAACTTTTCACCATCAACTATACACATGGTAAATAGCGAGTTAGTATCAGTGTTTAATACTTTAATTGAGGGCGCCTCCTTAGATATTCTATTTAAAATTTTTACGTTCTCGTCACACGAAGGACAAATGATTTTTATATTAGCATTTTTCTCAATTGAAGCCTTTATCATGTAATCGATGATTCCTAGTTTATCAATGCTTATAACTGCTTTATTATTAGGAAGAAATAAAAAGGCATCTCTATTAATCAATTTTACCATCTCAGTAAAAATCTGACTTGCTTTCTTTTTGTTTGTAATGACTTGAAGAAACTCATAATCTGTCCCTTGCCCTCTATCTTCTATCTGTCCAATTCTCTGCTCTGCCGGGATAGCTGCAATCCATATAGTATCAAAAATATATCTTTGATGTTCCACAATTTCCTTGACATTACTATAAATAATTTGTGAAGCAGGCTTTCCCTGTTGGTGAAAAGTTGCAGGAGATAGGTAGGCAGTTTCACTCAAGTAGAAATTACCTTTGATTCCATCTAAATGTCTGAGCTCATCTACCATTGTCAGTAGTTGTTTGCAGTAAGAGAGGTTATCTACAGTAATTTCAGTAATATATCTTAGTTTAACACCTCTTTTCCTTGCGGCAAGAAATGCATCTTTTAATCCTGCAATATCAATGATTAACAATGGTCTTGATTGATCTATACAAGCATCAATTCTATTTTCTGCTTGAGCAACGAATTGTATTGCTATTTTTACAACATTTTCAATTCCATGAAATATCTCCGTAACTTCTGTTAAGCTGTTCTTGTCTCTATCTGGATTGCAAGGAATAGGAGAAGTCATTGATAGACCTAGATCATAATAACACAGAATAGAGTTTAATTAATTTAGCCTTTTATTGTCCCAAGATCCCTGCATAGAATATAAATCAAGGTGTTATAGAGCGTATCATCATCATATCTTATTCTTCCCCGTGTTGTCCTATTTGTAGCCTATAATAACTTGATTTTCTGAGTTCGGTTTAACTTGACCGAAGAAAAATCAAGAGCTCTTTCAGTTATAACTTTTAGATCGGGTTATGGTAATTAGTTAATATCTCGGTGATCTGAAAGATCTGAATTTCTCATTTATCATTGCAACAAGTTTTATAGTCTTGAATCCACGTTTGTTTTATATTTTCGATCAGATTTTCCAATTCGTAATTATCATTTAAATCATTAATTTTCTTTACACTTAGACCAAGTGATTCATGCTCATTTAAAAGACTTACAATAGTGATCACCCATGCATACTGATAGTCCATTTAACAATAGAGAGAAAAATTCTAATTCTAATTTGTTTTTGGGCATGGTATTATGAATAGGCTATAAACTATATAATGCGTAATACTTTATGATAATCGTCGTCTACATCTTTTTTTGTACCTGTAGCATTGACTTATATTCTACCTTGATCACTGTCAGGAAAAGCCAGTTGCAGCTGAGGAGGGTTGGAATAGAGCATTGCTTATCCCTTCAATCTTGTTTATATGAGCCAATTTGTTACTGTCATCAAGACCGTCGGTATAGGATAATGATATAAAGCTATAATTTAAGATTTAATTTAATAAATAATAATGATTAGGATACTTGGCCGTGATTACCTGCCCCGTCAAAATAAAATAAAATTGGTTATAGTATCGATTTGTGGCTATTCTTGAAGTTTGATTAGGACTAAATTTATATTTCTAAAGAAATATTTGCTTGCTAACCATACAATAAGAGAGAATATGACTATATGGCTATATCCAGCACGACACTCATGAAGTTTTACGAAAAAAGCTGTTCATACAAATATTTAATTTTGATTGTTTGCTCACGAGATTGGGTAGTATGTATTAGCCTAACACGTACTATAGTTGAAATAAAACATTAATAAGCAATATATACGAAACTTTTCAAAGGGTACAAAGAAATGCAATCGACTAAAACCAAAATTGAATCTTATCCAGTACCAAGCCAGCTTGCTACAAAGACGGATCTTTCTACGCAAGAGGTTAAAGCTATAACTGAGGCAGTTAATCCACTTATTGCAGATGCTTTTGCTCTTTACGTCAAGACAAAAAACTTTCACTGGCAC
>DATBGR010000201.1:0-3905 GCA_036557905.1 Nitrososphaeraceae archaeon
GGCATACGATTATCTCCAATTGAAAAATGTTCAAGAGATCGTTGTGTTTGTGCGCCCCAGTAATGGTCTGAAGGCACTTCGATAGATCCCATAGAATCTGTTTCTACGCGAGTCTTCTTCGACATCTTCTTTGAAATACCATTCTTCCAGAGAAATAATCTTTTGCTAAATGGGGAAGAATGAGATAAAACAATTAAATTTTCTCGACGTCTTGTCTTTTCATTGAATTTTCACGATAACGAATTCGTTTATCCAAATTTTTGGCAAAACTGATGAGTAACACTAAACAGATGATTGTTTGACATAATAAGAGACAGAGTAATTCTTTGCAATCCATTATACGCGTTAGAGTCTGATCATAACGTCTTGGTGTTAACTAGTAATTTCCAGTGAATATATCTTTAAAGAATCTCGAATGAGTTATGTCATTCGTACGGAGTTGGCCGGCGAGGACTTTTCCAACGATTTATACTCACTTTGGAAAGTGAGTTATATGAGATTCTTTTTTGACATTGACGTGGAGTTTCATTAAATTGATTAGAATGAATATTGGGACTTGGATTACTTTTGGAATTCTTTTCTATATGATTGTTAATGTACTATGCTGCACAGTATAGCACAATGACTTTTTATTTTCTTTTATGACGGCTTTTCAAAAATATAGTACTATGGTCAGTCAACACAGATGGGTATGCACAATATGCGGTGATGGCTTTACTAGAAGAACATCCGCAGTCAGGCACAATGGAAATCTTCATTCAGGATCCGGATTTATCGTCAGACCCTTTGAGTATTTGGTTGGAAGGCAAAATGGTACATTTTCAAAACCAGTTGATCCCTTGATTTTCAGAAAGAATAAGAAAGCAAACTACTTCCGAAACAATTCCGCGGAATATTCAGCCTATTCACATGAAGGGTATAATAACTATCATCATGTTTATAGGAATTCCGATAATATTAGACCAAATAAGATCGAAACCCAGGATACTCGTCCAGATATAGTGTCCCAAGTTGTACAAGAGCAAACTAATCAAGCTAGAAGACAAACTGGCTTGTCGCAGGCGGATATAGATATAGAAAGGATGCCGAAAATTAATAAACTTCAAGAGCTGAGGCGATTATTATTCCTGTACTATGGTCCTGCAGAAGCAAATACCATCTTCAACATGATAAATCTACAAGTATTTAACCTCGGAGACGAATCTGGTCTGAATTACCGACTTAAATTGTTATTTGATATCGAAAGAAGCACTATAGCAAAAACCTGAAATTAAATCAGCACCATTAAATCACTCGCAAAGCTTCATATGATAAAGAGAGGTTAACATATTAATTGACCTAGGATTGTGAATTAATTTGTTTATCATAAAATCCTATCTCTTTATGATGCGAGCTATCCCATGTTTTTCAAATTGACCGATACAACTAAGAGAAGACCCAATGTCTCGGATTTACAGGTCTGACCGTACCGTGAATATTGACTACAATTTATTTTTAGCGCGAAATTTGACTTATTTAAGGGCTCGTTGCTTCTGAGTACCCCAGTAAAGGTCCGAAGGTAATTCGATAGTGTCCAGAGAGTCTGATTCCACCATCCTCGGTATATAAATTTGCAATGAATAAAATTCTATGTCATTTTATTATATAGATAACTAAATTAAATTAAATTACTTGTTCGGCAATAAAAGGTACTAATGGGTCAATATGATCAGTTCTGCCTAGATTCACCAATCTTGATTCAGTAATTTGATTTTTCATATAGTTTTATGAAGAGTATACTCTAGCTTGAGTCGAATTGAAACGTATATCTATGGGATGGTCAAACCGAGTCAATTTGCCGAGGTTTGCACTCAAGATGAGATTATTGATAATACTAAAATGACGAGGTCAAACCTTACTTGTTTTTAGATTTGGTTATTAATTGACAGGTTTGGGCAGATCCTTTCCCTCAGCGATGAATTGGATAGACAGTGAGTTAACACATTCTCTTGTATTCTTCCGTGTTAAAAATTCGCCGACAAACTCATGACCTAGATGACCGCCACAACTAACACACTCTATTTCAGTCCTCATTCCATCCGGATCGGGTACTCTTTTTATTGAATTTGGAAAGCTGTCATCAAAAGCTGGCCAACCACAGCCAGCATCAAATTTGCTCTTGGATGAAAAAAGCGGGGCATTGCATTTACGACAAATATACGTACCAGGTTCATAAAAATTGTCATACTTGCCAACAAATGCAGGTTCAGTAGCCTTACCCTCTATCACGTCCTTTTCTTCCTCTGTTAATTTGTTATAAGTCATTATTGCAAAATAAATTGAATTTCCCATATTCTAAGCTTCTGCAAGTCACATGAAATGATCATTTTGTTGACCACTAAGCTCTGATTAGATTATACTATTACATTTTACTTCCGTGGTAACGAAAAGTGTCTTAAGGGATATAACCTTACTTTTCATTTGTCAGTTCGTTCATGTTCATGTTCTATCCTAATGAATTGTATGTTGAAGATTTAGATAAAGTCATATGTTATCTAACTGCTTATAGTACATTTGTATACTAGACTGGAATTATGAGCAACTTTGTCAGCTCCAATATATTAATGGTGAAGCTACTGCATGATCAACTACTACTGATTTAGCCAGATAACGACGTTTAGCAAACTACAAAATGGTAGGAGGGAGGCCAATTTACACTACAATGGTTGCAAAATACAAGGTATAAATCACATTTATGCCTATGTAAAACATGAACACAAATAAGAGTTGTGAACATTTTATAGGTATAAACGAGAATAACATTATTCCCAACACCCCTGGTTGCGAAGAATGTGAAAAAGAAGGTACAGATTGGATTGCTTTGCGTATGTGTCTGATATGCGGTCATGTGGGTTGCTGTGATTCTTCAGTAGGGCTCCACGCCACAAAGCACTACCAAAGTACTGATCACAAGGTTATGGTTGCCCTACCAAACAAATCATGGCGATGGTGCTATGTTCATAGAGAATACTCTTAAAGAATCCTTATAACGGGATTCAGATTGTATTTTTGAATACTCTATCTAGTTGCTGAGTCACTTTTAAGGGCATTGATCAAGAGCCATCGTAAGCATATCGAATATTAAGATGAAAGATCATCGTATCTTGATGTACGATCTCACCTCGTTCTTGAAATCCGACATGATACATCTTTCGAAAAAAGTATCGTAAAAAGAACAATGGAAATATTTCAAAGCCAAAACCGAAAACTTTGATGATTACTGTTCATGTAGACACATCGTTGAATACGAGCTTACTTCTGTGTATAAGTGACTTGATCCATTTCATAACATGAATAATACAGATATACTGCACATCAAATTTACAGACCTTGTACCACTTATGAGTCCGGTGCGGTCCTACAATCACCAATGTTAGGATGATCGTTTGACAATCGAATGACAAAAAAAAATGAAGCTCGAAAGCCTTTTTAAAATTTAATAGGATTATATCATCTGTGGATCAATCTTTCTCTCTTCTGAATTGTCCGCCAGAATTCATCTAATATGAGGCTCAATTTGATTGCTTTCCTATCCATTTCTTAATAATCTTCTAAGCGTTTCACAAAATTCTAAATCATTTCTAGCGGCGCATCCTGGTTTGGGATTGGAAATATGCGGTCGATACTCGCCAAGTCCTCTGCAGAAAGCTTCCAACTCACAGATTCACTATTTTCTCTAGCATGCACTGGTTGACCAGACTTGGGAATTGTAAAAATATTAGAGGTGAGGGTCAGAAAATTTAGTGCTACCTGTCGTGGAGTACAGTCGTACCGTTTAGCAATTTCCATCAATACCTGCCCACCCGCAGTCCGTGGAGACGGAAAATCGTCATGTCCAAATGGAGAATAACCTACCACTGCAATTT
>DATBGR010000202.1:0-12846 GCA_036557905.1 Nitrososphaeraceae archaeon
GTACTTTGTTATGAGCTTCTAATATTTTTAGGAACTTTAATTTCAACCTTCTTATTGGAATTAGAGACAAAGACAAAGCTGTCTCTTAGCCTTAGCAGCTATGAGCCGTAATTGCGGCTTTGTATAGCATGTCTATTTCAATTTGAAGGCAGTTTTATATATTAGTTGACTCCAAGTTATTGATTGGCCATAGTTATTGCATTGCATTGGCATTTTTGTTCTGTCATTTAAACGAATTCTCAAGTCAGTAATGTTGTCTATGACATATTTTTATTACAAGGAAAATCATCTAATCATATGACACTTAAAACTATCGTAAAAAAGAGTGACGGAGAAGGTGTGTTAGTAGTATCAACATTCCCGAAATCAGACATATTTTCTTCTACAGCTAAAAAGCTGATTATGGACAAACACCTGTGCGCTTGTATAAACGTAATCAAAATCAACTCGCTTTATTACTGGAAAGGCAAGCTGGAGGTACACGACGAATACATGGCTATATTTAAATCAACACGCAAGAGGATACCTGCCCTAAAGCATGAAATAGAAAAAATCCACCCATATGGAGTTCCCGAGATTGTTGAGCTAAAGACTGGTAGATTCAGCAAGACATATCTATCCTGGCTAAATAATTCAACTTTAAACGTCAAGAGATCGATCAAAAAATAAAGTCATAAAAGCCACGTTATGAGATAGAGTTCAATAAATTTACATCATTTCGTCTTACGTTAAAGTCAAGAACGAATGTATTCTGAAATGTCTTTATTATCAACTCAATAATACTGGAGTAGGTCATGATATAGGGTATCTTAACAGGGCGATTATTCCTCCAAGTGAAGATACTCTAAGGCCCATATCTGTAGACGAATCAACTGCATAAGTTTTTGAACTATTTCGTTCTACTTTATTTAATACCTCTATGAATACATCCTCATCCACAGTTGAATATACAGAATCGGAAAAAACAAGGCTTTCAATAGCTCCTAAAGTAGCTCCATCCGAAACTTCTCTTATACCCATAGCGTATTTCCTGATGCCTTTTTGCACCTGCCGCATAACTTCATCTATGATTTTCGAAACAGCGACAATTTTACTTGAACTCATAACATCCTTTGCCGCGTCCGAGCGAAGAATCACGGGAATTCCATCTTCTCCAGCAACATCTACCCCGTCAACTATCGAAAGCCTTTCATAACTAATAGGTGGTTTGTTTGTTGTCAAGTAGTTATAGAGATTGCGTTTCGTTTCCCCAGGACCGAATAGGAGTATTCTTTTTCCAACTCCTATACTAGTGCTTTCACCGCCTGTATTATCTAGAGATCTGATCATCCTGGCAACATCATCCAAATACGTCTCTAAATCATTGTGTCGGGAACGCTGTAGATATCGTTTCCCGCTGTATCCAGAATAGATATTTTGAATGATACTGAGGTGTGTTCCAGCAAGCTTTGCAACTGCCGCTTCGCGGTTATCAATTGCAATGAGTATAAAACTCGATCCCACATCACCTTGAGATCTCCTTAAGACAGTGATTTCTGAAGAGTGCCATTCTCTTCCTTTGTCTATGGTTATAGAATCACCAATTTGAATAGTAATTGAGTGATGCCCTCCTCTTGGCACTAAATCATTGTCCGTATTTGTGATAATACCTGAAATGCGCAATCGATCAACCAGACTATCAAGGCTAATTTTTTCGACATTGAGGGCTACCCTAATTTTGACGCGATCTCCCTTGTCAGGTCTAGAGTATTCCTTCTCTTGTTTTATTACCCTGGTTGTGACAGAAATAACAGAGTCATTTTTCTCAATCAACCTTCTCAGAGTGAATAAATCATCTGCATCCTCTGCAACAACATAAAAGGCCTTTTTAGACCCTTTAACATCCTTAATTATCATAGAAAAAGTCTAGAACTCTACGATCAGAATATCCACCTATTTCGAATCTTCGTCATTGGCCTAAGATGAGCTAGGAGTATTTTCTTGCTCACTCGTTTTATACTTGATTTGCGGCGACTTCAAATAACTATCTACCCATTCTTGGGTAAGTACTCCCGATTGAACTAGATTAACAAGCGCATTAGGTGAGGCTTCACCATGAACTTTTCCAGATCTCTTTCTAGTTTGCCTCCACTTTAGTTGTGTGTTACCGCTCTTTGACGAATATATAATACCAAGAATTTCTTTGGCATTAACAAAGGTCATTTCTCGGATTCTCTTTAAGGTGACTTTATCGGCTGCTTCTATATATATAGCACCTGGCCCGTCTTCTCGTTCTGGAAATACTTCGTAGTCTCGGAGATATATTTCAGGTATGAACGATCTACAAGTACTAAAGATAATAAATTGTCGGAAATTCTCAAGCGAGGCAGTTGTTTCGATATGAACCAATTTTCGATATATAAAAAGATTTAGTCACTTATCAATTTTATGACCTTATACTTTTGAACGATAATATCACATTTCTACTAACCTAGACAGACTCCAAACTCAAGATCTACATCACAGGAAACTCAGTAGGGCTGGTTTCGTCATCGTTTGTCTTATTATATTCTCTAGCTAGATCTATAAAAGTGATTGTGAAATTCAAGAAATTAGATATCCAAGAAATTTTGTGTGACCTAGTTCAACTCTGTGCTGCTAGTTTAGCAATATCGGCATGGTCGTCGTGCTTCGAGTGATCCATAGACAAATTACTTGAGACTTCAGTACCACTATCTATTATTGCAATCTCAAGTCTTGTTTGATGGCAGGAGGTGTCTCGTCACATAATACAGATATCTGCCATATGCATGGTTAGGCTCCGGCCATGCCGTTGCGAAGCTCGACTCCTCTATGGTCTTCGGAGGCAGCGGACTCGGCAGCTGCCTTGTGCATTTCTGACATGGCACAGCCCATTTCAGGCTCTGGTTTACCTCGACGCATCAAGCCCCTATACAGTCCGGCTTCCAACGTATGACCCTGTGCCCTTTCCCATTCTTCTACCGGAATACTGTACTTTTTCTGAATTCTATCTCGATACCATTCAGGAATGACATTGAATGCGCAAAATGGAATTATTCTAAGATCTGGGGTAAGGTAATGAATATCGCATCGTTGTAGTCTCTCAAGGTCTTCATTGTATTTATCTTGGAAGTGCATCATTCCCAAAAATAATGACCTGCCATGCCATGACCCAACTGAGTCAAAATTCTGCTTCAGAAGAATGCTAGAAAACATTTTTGCAAGATCCAAACCTCGAGGCTGTTTGCTTTTGTCAACAAATTGATTGAGCTTACGCATTACCTTCAGTATTGCCAAATATCTATTCGAGCCAGATTTTATTTCGTCACTTTTTTCTTCAAAATATTCTAGCAATCCCTTTATATCAACAAAACTGGTTAGTGGAATTAACTTCCTTGTTTCTGAATCTTCAAAGACATAAGTACCAGCGCCACATGCGAAGTGAATAGAAAGTTCGTATTTTGGTTTCTTCGAAAAAGCTTCTATCACGTCGGTCATTGGCATACACGACGGAACTGGAAACCAACCATCTTTTGTGATCTCGCCATTAGTTTGCTCTTCGATCCGCTCAATACAATCTGGAATCGTGATTCTATATTTTTCCCTTTCCTTCTTTGACATTCTCCCGGTTAACGAGACAGGCTGAAAATTAACCGCGTGGACAACGTCCATATTCTTTTGTGCATATCCGATTATTCCACCCAATTCATGATCGTTTATGGATTTGATTACAGTTGGTACAAATACTACAGTCATTCCACACTTTCTTGCGGATTCTAAAGTATAGGGAACTTCCCAATGGTTCTTTGGATTGGTTCTTGGAGTCACTCCATCAAATGAAAGATAAAGATTGCTAACTCCCGCTACTCGTATTTGTCTCATAGTTTCAGGAGAAAGAGCCAATTTTATACCATTCGTATTCATCTGAATATGGTCAACACCTTCTTCTTTCATTATGCGAATGAGTTCGGTAATGTCATCTCGTAACATAGGTTCACCACCAGTTATCTGTATAGAATTTCCCGCGATTGGTTTTTGGGCTTTCAAAGTCTTCATCATACCCCTTACTTGTTCATGAGTTGGTTCGTACAAATATGCGCCTTCAAGACCCTTCTTGACATAAAAGAAGCAATACCAACATGTCAAATCGCATCTATTAGTTACTATCATATTTGCCAGTCCTGAATGAGACAAATGGTTTGTACAAAGTCCGCAATTAGTGGGGCATGCACATTTATCAACCATAACATTTGGGGCATGAGCTCCCTTTCCATCCTTCCAATATGTGCTGAACTTTTTATACATCTCATAAGATCCGAAATACAATTCCTCGCATTCGCCATGAGTTGGACAATTCTTGGTCATGTAGACTTGTCCTCCTCGTTCAAATACTTCTGCGTCAAGTATCATATTACAATCTGGACAAATACTCTGAGTGAACCTTATGGAACGCTTAGATAGATCGGGAGTCCTTGTTGATAGATTCGAAATCTGAATTAAATCCATTGTCAATTACCTACAATACCTTTTACGACTACTACATTTTATGTATATAAATATAACCTACCTACTCCTAAGGTGAATGGGTAGTTAGATAAAATGTCCAAAAAGATAAATAAAAATATTCCAGAAGTGAGGTTTATCGACCTTAAAAGTAAATATATTACAAAATTTATATGTGTTATTAGCCGTAGACATGAGTATTAGCGACAAATCAAGGAAAGCGATGGAAAGCCTTGGCCTGACAGGGTATGAAATCCGTGTATATATGACACTCTTGGAGTGTGGTCAAATGACGGCAGCTGCGATTAGTAAGACCTCGAGTGTCCCTTATTCAAAGATTTATGAAGTTTTGAATAGTCTGGAAGATAATGGATGGCTTGAGTCAGATAGCTCTAGACCCCAGAAGTTCTTCCCTAAATCACCATCCACTGCACTTGATGCAATGAAGATGCGAATGGAGAATGTAATACGTGATAATCAAAACCTGATCGAAAGCGAGCTAATGCCAATCTATGAGAAGAGCGGCGTGAAAGAAAAGCCTGAGATATGGGTAGTACGTGGTGTTTATAATATAGCCGCTAAAGTGAACGAAATCATAGAATCTGCCGAACAAGAGCTCCTTATAGCTATGCCTCAGGTAGCCGAGGAAATCGCAAAGCTTACCCAGCCTCTACTAAGAACTAGTCACGAAAAGGGTGTAAAAATTACTGTACTTGCATCTGAGGAAACGAGTCAAGAAACTGTTAGGATGATATCAAGAGTTGCCAACGTAAGGCTCAAAGATAATATGTTTGGTGGCGGCGTCATAGGTGATAGTAGGCAAGTTGTGATATTGCTCTCTGAGGGCAGGAGTGAAAATGGTTCTTTCGAACCTATAGCGATCTGGGCCGAACATCCAGGTTTAGCTCGTTTTGCAAAGGACTATTTTCATTACCTCTGGACTGATGCTGGCGGACAGGAAAACCGAAATTTCAATAATATTACCAAATCCAATCCTAGCGTAGTCGACAATCAAGCTTAACCATGATAAAAGCGAGCATCTATGGTACAAGATACGACAACTAAGTAAGCTGCAAAGGATTGCTCAATTATGGATAGGTATATTTTAATAGATATATAATTCGGCGCACTGCTATGATAGATAGAGGTATCTAGTTGGATTCTCAAGATGAGTTAGCGTGTCGATAAGGTTATATTTAAAGTAGAAGATTTCGGTAACTATGTCTAGCGGCATGAAGTATATACAAATCGAACCTCTAGAGGATATCGCAATTATTAGGATCAATAGACCAGAAGCTCTAAATGCCATGAACACAGACGTTATCGCGGAGCTATCTCGAGCCATTGAAATAGTTGGCGTTGATGAAGGCATAAAAGTTGTGATTATAACTGGTAATGGTGAAAAAGCATTTTGTGCGGGTGCAGATATTGCCTTTATGGTGAACATTGATCCTATAAAGGCTGAGAAATATGCAAGCGCCGCGCAAAGTGTTCTCAATAAAATTGAAAAAATGGAAAAACCCGTTATTGCAGCCATAAATGGATATGCATTAGGAGGCGGCTGTGAATTAGCGCTGGTTTGTGATATACGGATTGCCATTAACACTGCCAAAATTGGCCAGCCAGAAGTTACAATAGGGATTCCGCCAGGATGGGGTGGCACTCAGAGGCTAGTCAGGATAGTTGGTCCTGCAAAGGCCAAAGAATTGATATTTACCGGAAAAATGATAACTGCAGAGGAGGCATTCCAAATTGGTCTCGTTAACAAAGTAGTGAAATTGGATGAACTCACTTCTGGTTCAGCTGCACAGGTTAATTCGGGTCAGGACCAGACAAGTAGCTCGAGTGATAAGAGCAATCCTGAAAAGCCTAAACATTCAGCCTCTACAGCTGGTCCTGAGGTAGCCAAGGCCCTTAACAAAAGGCTAATCGAAGATTGTATCTTCTTTGCTAAGGAGATCACAAAAAATAGTATCAATGCAGTTAAAACGAGCAAGATGTTGATTAATAAGGGCATGGATGTAGACATCGACGCGGGCCTTCGTCTCGAGATTTATGGCTGGGCCCTATGCTTTGCACATGATGATAGAAAGAAAATGATGTCTGACTTCCTAAATAAAGGACGGAAATAATGCTGAGCAATTTAATATGAAAACTGAAATCTAGTGTCGATATTCAGGCGGATCATTGACTTTAAACGGAATACAACATCTAGGATTAAAGCTGAATAGCGACAAACTCCTCCTCTAAATGCTATTTGGAAACATGTATTATTTTCGCACCTCTGCTAGGGCGACAAACAATAGATTTTGTATTGGCTACACCAGCCTCGAGAAATGCCTGGGCCATCGAATTTGCTACATGACTTGCAGTCCTTTTATCATCAAGGACTGAGATCATGGAAGGACCAGCGCCGCTGATCGTTACGGCGAGAGCACCCTCCTTTATCGCGTTACGTTTGACCAAATCATATCCAGGAATCAAATGCTTTCTTGATGGTTCGACGATTAAGTCGTTTATGCCTTTTGCAATCATTTTCGTATCTTTTAGTGCAAATCCTGCTACAACTGTGCTTGCATTAGAAGTATTAGAAATCACACTTTCAAGTGGAACCAGTTTCGGGAGAACCCTCCTTGCAACAGCAGTTTTTTTTATGGGGACATCCATGACTGGGACTGCGACGGCCAAATGTAGATTTTCAGGAACATCGAGTCCTATAAAGTCAATTTCAGGAGTAGAAATAACTATAACAAAACCGCCAAGCAAAGAACCTGACACATTATCGTAATGTCTAGTACCTGCGCTAGCTATTTCTCCCTCGGCTGCATACCTAATAAGCTGACTTTTTGACAGTTGTAGATTGAACAAACCATCGAATGCAAGTGCTGTTGCTGCTGCTGAGGCTGCGCTACTGCCCAATCCATAGCCTATTGGAATTCTTTTTGTGATATGTAGATCTAGATCCCAATTTGCATTTTTGTCCAGATTGAGATCATAGATCATTTTTCTTACCACCAACCCAGCAGAATTCTCGCTTAATTCCGAGGAAATTGTCTCAGTACCCTCCCCTGAACAGGTAAGATTGATGCTAGGGATTGAATTTCTTATCTTAGTTGTTTTTGTAATTGTAACGACATCCTCAAATGCATCAAGACCTAGTCCGAAAACATCGAAACCAGGACCCAAATTAGCCGTTGAGGAGTGCGCTACTGCACTACAAGTTATGAATTCATCGATTTTCTCATTTGAAGAATCCAAACTTCTGAAGGATTTGCTGGCCATTCTCTATATCAGTCCTTAACTTCCTCCCCTTGATTTAGTATTCTTGCAAGGGCTGCAACTAGATTTACCATTCCACTCATCGTAAGATTCGAAATTGCAAAAAGATCCTCGGTAAACCCTCCCTGGTTATAAATTCTTGTTATTTCTTTTAGCAAAAGAGAATATTCAATGTCCTTCTCATTGTCAAGACTCTTTTCTAAAGAGGTATTTGACGTAGACCAGGACAATATCTCCTGCAATCTTTCAAGTAGCAGATCTCGCTTAGTTAATGCATTTACTTGAGCCAGTTTCAATCGCAGCTTTATGGCTGTCGACAATAAAGAAATTGAGATAAAATTAATAGGTGATGAGACGAGCATACCGTCAAATACGAACACTGATGCCTTAGTGTCTGCTTGAAAATTCGTAACAAAATATGGTCCACTCGCTCTAAATGCAAACAATTCAATCTGTCCTGGGGTGTCAATAATGACATAATCAGGATTTAATTCATTTACCTCTGTCTGGATATCATCTAAACGAGTCGCTATTAGATCACTTGCCATTACAAGAGATCCATTGGGACCTAGATCATATTTGTCCATTAATGTATTAACTTCAACATAATCCCTCACATCAACATCAGGCTCATAAGGCAATTTATAAGATCCTGGGTCCAAATTAAGACTCACAGGGAAGGCTTTATTGTCTTTATACCATTGGATCAACCTAGACGTCAAGGCTGATTTACCCGAGCCAGCCGTACCCGTTATAAATATAGCGTCCATACTACTGCTTTCAACAATTAGGTTATATTGTCTTACTAGTTTCTATTGATTATTATATGACTCTAATGTAGACCTTGATTGAAGCCCATTGAACTGGCGGTTAGTCGCGATCCCAGCGAGCATAGTACCTTTCCTATTTATGATTTTTTTCGTTCACATTTCTCCAGCTGATATTTTTAAGGTGGGATTGATCCCATTTATTCTCTCCTCCATGTCGGTCATGGGGAAATACCTTCTTCAGGCAGTGAGATTCAAATATTTCATCAAGAAGTTCATAGGATATAATGTGAGTTCTACTGGTGAAACCATATGTGCAAGTTTAGGGGGCCAGTTTGTTACTCAAACCACACCGTCCTATATAGGTGGAGAGTTGGTTAGAATCGCATGGCTTACAAAAAAGGGAGTCCTAGCCGGTAAAGCTGCTTGGATCACGACGATGGAAATTGTCACTGATGTCTTCGTTGGCACTTTCCTTGCATTCATGGCTGGTACGGTTTCAATCTTGCATGGTGGTTATTTCATTGGTATCATAGTTATACTAGTGACTATTCCAACTTTTGCTTTCTGGTTTCTCTTGATCTTTTTTTCTGCGCGCCGCGTGCTGAAACTACCTTCATTTTCCCTAAGCCTAGTTCAAAAATTTGTCCCTAAAGAAAAGGCACAAAGATCCATCAATTCAATCAACTCTGCTATCGCAGATTTGTGCCACATGAGCAGAGAAAACTTTAATTCAAAAGCAGCCGCCAAGACCTTTGCTGTAGGACTTGCAATAACATTTTTGGCATTCATTTTACAAGGCGTGTCCTTCATGGTACTGATAGATACGGTCGGACCGTATCTCGGGCTTTTCGAATCGGTTATGGCTACGTCCGCATCCACCGCATTATCAAACTTGCCTCTCACCATAGGTGGTTCAGGGCTTGCAGAACTGGGGATGTGGGCATATATTTCAAACTTGAATAGTCTTCCTTCGCTTCATGATATAACAATGAATTCACACTTAAATGTAATAATCGCATGGAGAATTGCCTCGTATCATGTTCCTCTAGTAATCACTTGGATTGCTTTAATGAGACTTGCATTAGGCAAAGTCACAGTTACGAAATCTGATACATCTAAACTTTTTAGCGAAGAAGTGCACTCCGATCCAGTAGCACCTGGGGATAAGAACTCAAATGTGAATAACGAAAATAAGAAGAATCTGGAAAAGCATCTTAATTGGGATGAGACGTCTACTGAATCAAAACAATGGGGAGATAAGAAGGACAGGAATGACGCCGTAAACATGTAAAAGTTTTCCTATTCCTGTAAAAAACCAAATGTGTTAGCAACTATACTAGCTTGGATGAATCTGCAGATCATGAATTCAGTCTTCATCGTTATCCACGCTCTCGGCACTGTCAGATTCTACATCCATAAGCTGTAGTTCCTCCAACTCAAATTTATAAATCATCTTCATATTAAGATCAAACTTTGTTTGCAAAAATTCTGTCACTTTATCACTAAGTGGTCCTCTATACATCTTAATTCTGAACTCGTACACATAACCTTTCATGAAGTCTTCCATTTTCATAGACCTGGGAACGTCCAAACCTTCGATGATATTTCTCCCATCGGGAAGTGATTCGTAAAGCTGAATATCTATTTTATAGTCGTTCCCGTAAATATCAAGTATATAACCAGTTCTGGTTAAGTTCTCTGGCTGATCAAACTGAACAGATTTTATCTCATCCTCGGCCCATTTAGGGATAGATTCATCCTGATCTTTAGTTCTGTTAGACGTGCTCTTAGTCTTTCCCATCTTAGCTCTTGTACCGATCCATACTAGGTAAAAAGTCTTCTATAAAATTCAAAAGTCGCTTCGACACTTGATCACAAATCAAAGGTCAGTTGTTTGACCGCACCCTCTATAGATACTTGTTATCTTCGTGATATCCCATCATATTCTGAGATCTTTTGCATCTCGTTATCACAATTGTGTATATAAGAATACCAAGTGTAGGCTCTTTGTGACGATCAGTCATCAAAGGCGTGTGAAAACAATATTAACCAATAAAGTACAGAGAGCATTTGTAATGCATAATTCGTACAAGTGTGATAAATGTAATAACCAATTTCCAGATAAGGAAACCGCTACTGAACATAGAAATGCTACTGGGCATCCCTTGAGTTTGGTAACCTTACAAGATAGATAGCCTCCGGGTTGAACAAGAGTACGCTTTAGTTCGATTATAGAATATTCTAAAATATAAAAAGCAAAGATGCTGGAATAGTTCACAATTTCTGATATTATAAAGTAAATGTAAATTCATTCTTATTCACTAGGAAAATTCTTGCAAATCAGAATGTCGGCAAATCATCGTCATGATTACTACATTCACTTTGTAATACAAATAGGTAAGGCATAATTTAACTCATCTGCCCTTAGATCTCAGCTCGATTTTGTTATTTCATTTTCCCAATTTCACCATGGACCGCTTAAATTGAGTGTTATCCTAAATAGACCAACGCTTTTATCCTCGAAATCATAATTCGTTTTAAATGTCGGACGCAAGTCAGCTACTTGTCAGAAGAATAAGAGATGGGACAGTAATAGATCACATTGAAGCCGGGAAGGCGTTAGTAGTCTTGCGAATCATCGACATAACTGGCAAAGATGGCAATGTTATAACTGTAGCACTAAATGTACCTAGTAATAAACATATAAAAAAAGACATTGTCAAAGTTGAGAACAGATTTTTGATGAAATATGAAACAGATAAGCTCGCACTGATTGCCCCTCGTGCAACAATAAACATTATAAGGGATTATAAACTAATTGAGAAGCGAAAAATTCAACTTCCAGATTCGATTGTAGGGATTTTCAGGTGTCCTAATCTCAAGTGTATTAGCAATAGTGATGAAGACATTAGGCCAATTTTAGATATCGTGGATAAACAAAAAATTATACTTGAATGCAGGTATTGTGCAAGGACCCTCACAATTAATGACTTGGTGTCATGACCCGATAACCATTATATAGTTTCTTTGAAAAGGTCATGGCTATCGTCAGATTTTATCACACAATCCTTAAGACTTTGATCTAAGTATCAAAGTCATGGGTCTTGATGAAAATGACAGAGGATCCCATAATTCAATTTCCAGCACTATTCGCAATGTCATTGGGGATTTAGTTGCACATAGGAACAGGCTCATAGTTCCAGGGTTGCTTAGTCTAGTTTTGTTATTTGTTATCCAATCTACCGCTATCACTGTAACATTCACTGAATCCATAGGTCAATATATCATCGTGATAACGGCCATTTTCTTACTTTTCTTCGTGGAGATCTCTATTGTATGGGCAGGAATCATACCAAGTGCCATATCAATACTCGGCATAGTTCTGGTTTTAACAGGCATCGTCATCCCACTATATGGATTCGACTTAGCTGAGGAGGGCAATTTCAAAGGAATAAAGATACTAATTACGCATGAAGCAATCATACAAGCCGCCGATGCTTATTTCTATCTTGGTATCTCCATGCTATGTTTAGGCATTATAATAGCATTTAGACCAGGTTTGCTCTATACAAAAAACAGGCCAAAATCTATCGATTCGATGTGGGATGGATATGAAATATGGGACGACAATCTGGGTAGCAGAGCGGAAAATATTGGAAGGCGTGCAAATCAATTTGCTGAACCTGTTATACCAATAAAAATTCTCATGAACGAAAAGGAAAAATATCTTCTCTGGAGATATGAATATGTTCTAACCGCTATTCATGGCCATCATTATCTCGTTGGGACAAACTGTGTTGTTCCTACAGGATCAGTTATTTTGCGCGATGATAGCGGACGTATGATGGGTAAATCAAAATATAGTGGTTTCTTTGTCTAATAATTGGCAACCACGACAGTTATGTGATTAAAAAGACTATTGAGGTATTGAACTAAAGATAGTTCTCGTTTTCATTATTAAGCTTTTTTATAAGTTCAAATATAGATGGATCCCATGCTAAAGCGACATATGACGATCACTTCATGTATAGAGGTACCTTTAGCACCTTAATCTGAAGCACATTTATTAATTAAAGAATCCTCAGTTCAATTCTTGAAAACCATCGAACTTGCTAAATCAAGTGCTCAAATAAAGATGTTTAACAGTACCTATGGCTCTGTTAACTTAACCTCGCCCTATAACCAAGAATTTCATAAACCTTATTCTATCCATATTCATATGAACATACAGTAAATATAATTTCAGCCAATTCCAGATATGTTGTCTATCACAATCTAGTTTTCTGCATTGGAA
>DATBGR010000203.1:0-6927 GCA_036557905.1 Nitrososphaeraceae archaeon
TCCATCCTTCCACAATTCTTCAAAAATAAATATAAATTGGTGTATGTATGGCTGTTCGTTACTTATTAAAAGGCTTTGAATCATATCTTGTTCAGATTCCATTTTCCCCGCTGTAGTCATCATCTCTTTATCCGAAACAGCAAAATCTATTGGTGGCATATTCTTGACATGTCTGACTTGGACACCTATTCCAAGAAACTTCTTAACAATATCTATGCTGGATTGATCTATGCTAGTTACTAATTTGATTCCTTTATGTTCACCTCTTCTATGTTTTTCCATTGTCATTTGGAATGAATTAAAGTAACTGTTATAGAACAATCGAATGCCAGCAGATCTGGAGCAGACTAAAAATTCATTTGAATATTGCAAAATCTCTTTTCCCTTCTTGAGAATCATCTCAACATCTTTTAATACCTTAATTTCTTTTAGGACAGTACCTAAATATTGTTTCATGTCATATTCGCTAATAGACGAGTCAACTCCTGTTTGTTCTCTAAGAACTTGCTGCTGCTTGCTTACTGTGTTAAGAACTCTTCTTTGTATTTCATGTTCTATTTTGGGAGCTCCAAGGACATCCACCAATTTAGCTACCTCGATGGCTGATTTTCTTATTGATTGTCTTAATGCATTATCTTGTGATATTGAGATAGCAGATGAGTATAACCCTATAGTAAACAAATATGATGATAGAAGGACAAGTGAATGAGCCGCTACCCCGTATGTTTGTTGCAAAGCAGAAACCTCGTTTGCAATGCCGATGGTTGCAATGCCTATTGCAGCAATAGTTAGATAATCTTTTACTTTAGTAGAACTCAAATTTCGTGTAATAATATAAAATGCGAGTCCAAACTGAACGCTACTTCCGATAGTGCCAATTCTGAATATAAGTCTAAAATAGAATCGATATGGAATGTCTGACGGTAATGAGAATATTAAGCCGCTTCCAATTAAATATAATACCAAAGGAATGGACAGGAGAATCCAGAACCTCAAATCAAGCTTTCTTGTTCTCTTATAGTAGTAACTCAAGAGTAGGGTAGTACCTGCCCATGTTAGTATGTATGGCAAAAGTGAAGTCCAATAGATAATTTGGTTGTATAGATTCAACAGAGAGGAAGGTACTACGTATAGCGTCGTAGTTTGCGGATTTACAACTTTATATTCTATTTCCCCATGATATTTTTCAAAAGTTTTATAAATAAAAGATGACTGCGGAATCACTCCAGCAGGTGATTTTTCTTGTACTACTTGTACTAACAGTAGTTTATCAAATGCATCCCCAGCTATAGATATTGCAAGCGCAGCTGCTGCCAGCCCATAAAGCAAAAGTAGAAAATTTCTCTTGTTCGGGATATACCATGAAAAAAATTTCCAGGCAAGTATTCCTAGAAGAATAGTAGCTGTTACTGAAGCAGCTGCGTTAAGAGAAAAAGTCAAGGGTTCTGTTCCATTGCATAAACTAAAGTATGCTTGACAATGGGTGAGATTGCTATATAAAATAGATAGCAAAATACCTAGTAATGTGAACTGGATTAGTATGACTGCATAATGCATGCCTCGGATCAGTCGAGATTTAGCCCTCAGATCTTTGGTAATATTTCCTGTAAACCCTAAAAGGATCCAAGATCCTATTCCGTATCCAATTCCTGCAGTTAGTACAAAAAGCACTATTTGCGAGGCATTATTAAGATATAAGATCTGACGCGTAGTAAATTAGTCTAGAATTACAAGTATAATTATAACACCCGCAATAACAATAGATAACTTCCTATTACCAATATGGTGAGTAACGGACGCAAGTTTCTGCATTTTACTCACGCAGAGATGATTCTATTGGTACAAGTCGCATGTGCATATCCCGTTATAGTCATTATTAAGTATGTATAAAAAACTAGGATTTTTCTGTCATTAAAGTTTGAAATATGTTTATAGTGTACAGTGCAATTAAATTATTGCAGTTTATGATGAAATTTAATTCTTAACAATATAAATATCAGACATTTCAGTTCTTTTCAATTATTGAAGAAAAAGTCTTTAAATGAATAGAAAAACCAATTTTTATATTTATTGAAATGTAGAAGGTTGACCGTTGACTAGAGTAAAGAAAGCGGGGACCACCAAATCATCTAAAGGAAAGAAAAGTGAGAGTATTACTTTTAGAATTGAATCTAGAGCACTAGAGAAATTGCGATGCGAAGCAGAACAAAAAGATATCAGTGTCAATACCTTGGTAAATAAATTAATAAAAGGTCACTTAAACTGGCATTCTACTGCAGCAAAAGCTGGCTTTATATCACTCAGAAGACCATTTGTCGCAAAGGTCATAAGATATCTACCTGAGCAAGAAATTATTTCTTTAGCAGAATACGTGGCAAAGACTGCGAATAAGGACTCTTTACTACTTATGAGGAATGATTATAGCATCAAATCTGCTCTAGATCTTTTAGAATCCTGGATAAAAATATCTGAATATCCATACAGACATGATGAGACGAGTAATGGAAATAACAAACACTCATTCTTCATACGACACGATATGGGAATCAAAGTATCAATATATTTCGCTAGCTTACTTCAATTCCTATTTGAGGAATTAGGACAATATGAAAGGATTGAATTTGATAAAACTGAAAACTCATTGGCATTTTCAATCAATACCGGAAGTAGCTAGAGTCATAGATCAGAACGACTAGAGTGGAAATGACACATGGAGAGATTGGTAACATGTGCGTGCACGATTCTGACAAACAACATCAATTATTTGTACATTGCTGCGTTTACCTCAAGGGATTATATAGGAACTATCCTCAAGAATAGTTTTATAACTACAAACTTCACTCTATAATAAATAGAAAAAAATATAGTATTTTTGAATGACTCCTATTTTACTATTCTATTTGATGGTGAGTAGTTAACGTGGTTAAGTTAGGCATAAATAGTACTCCTCCTTATGAGATTACAGACCAGTTATGCCCAACAGTAAACCGGCTATGGTTCTCGTTATAAGACCGTTCATAATTGCAGTCCTTATTTATAGCTTGATCTCAAGATTTAATTTCGTCTACAGTCTTCACAACAAACATAATTACACCGTAAATTCTCTTGTGGTATAAATGCAACGTTGTTATAGAGACAAGTTTGACATAATCGAATCTATATTAAATATGACAAATGGTAACTGGGTACCACAAACAGATATCTTAAATAGGGCAAATATTCCTTATGGACTCTTCAAAGAATATTTATTCTTTCTTCATCAATTTGGTTTAATACAAATAAAACATGAGCAACTTCGGAGATTTTATAAGATTACCAGAAAGGGAACGCACTTTCTAATTGCTTGCAGTAATATGAAGACTTTCATATAAATTCCTATAGTTAGAATGTGTCAATTGTTGCATCTGGTCATCCATGATTCCGTGGGTGATGAGATTGTGTTAATGTGTGATAAGTCTAGGAGTGGTAGTGCTGATCCTGTAGACGATGTAGGCCCCTTTCAATTTTTCAATTCGCATCTTATATAATTTTCCATCTTATCATTATCATTACAAATTAAGTCAAAACGAGTACCTCTAAAGAGTAGTGTCAAATTTAAGAATGTTGTACAAGGAATGGATGAACGATGTGGTAATTGCATATGCTTGTCTACTTGGGATAACTTCATGCAATTCATTATAAAATCATGAGTCGACGATATAGCCAACTAAGAATAAGTGATGGAGCATTTTTGAGTTTTTGGTCACAGTATTTTGGGTCATCTACTTCGCAATAACCGTATATTTGATATCTTGAGCAAAATTCGGTTCTGAACAATCTGCTTCCTGACAAAGTAAACTTGATTTAAAGTGGATTGGATATGTGCCTTTTGCTAGTGGTTTAGTAATAATATAAAACCCATCTGCTACGGCTTTAGAGGGACCGCCTTTTATAACTCCATAAATTGCTTTATCAGGGAAGACAACGTTAAATGCATCAGTGTGTGTTCTGTATTTGACAAGGTCGTTATAGTTATACACTTTGTTACCTATCTGAAGATACAAACTGTTGACACTGTCTTGATCTTTCTTTGCGCTTTTGTCCAAGTCCTGAACGGATGACCCTGGTGCTTCCTTGTCTGACTTTTCTACTTCCATCACTGGTATTAGGAGACCTTTTCCAGCGGGAACTGTGCAGGTTCTCTGTGAAGTTCCTCCATTATTAAATGCCAAGTAAAAAACCGAGGAATTAGTTTTCGTCTGGCCAGTTGCACATCTTGCTCCCGATTCGTCATTAATAGGATTGTCCTTGGCAGGTATACTTAGCACCCACTTCTGAAAGTTTATTGCATGATCGGCATAAGTTTGACCATATGGCTTTCCCCCTGGTGGAAGAATGTCCACGGAGTTTGATGCTGCAGCCGCAGCCCGTGATGACGATGGGGAGGAGAAAATTAGCACGATGGATATAACTGACATTGCAATAATAGTCGCCGCTACTATCCGACTCAATTTATTAGATCATATTCTAATATGCCTATACAAAAAGATTATGTTAATTTATATACATAATCTACGCATTGACTGGCAAATCGTAGTTGCAATATCAGCACATAACATCTTCATTTAGTAGTAAAAAATTTCTTATTCTGATGGCTGCCCTCATAGTTACTATACTTATAGATACTTCGATTGTAAAGATCAATGATCTAATTGATAAAAACTTTATTTCTATACAAAACAAGTTAATTCTGTTTTCTGTTAATAGTTCATTATGTCTGTTTTTGCAATTCTTAATTATTAGGTATGTAAAGCGTGCTTTTGGAGAAGGCCGAATAGATAAGAGAAAGACTAAGGTTTTCTACATAATTTCATTATCCTCACTTTCTCTTCTAGCACTGCTTATGGGTGTTTTGATATTCGAGCAATTCGTTTACAACTATTATGATACATCAGTCAACATATCTATTATTTTGGCATCATACGGAATAGCAGCAGCGTTGTTAGTTTGGCTATCTTGGCTGTTTTTGTCGTGGTATAGATCGAATCATAGTTTTCTAGTCTTTCTGTATTTTATTTCCATGCTAATAATAGCATTTAACTTAGTTATGACTGGCGCCTTTACTGGTGCAAAAGTTAGTAGTAGGCCACCTCAGGCTGCCGAATATATTGGAAGTTCTGGGGATATAACTGGTGGTAAATATGCATTATTAGATAGCATTTACAGGATTTCTTCCTTTATGTCATTTTTCAGCATATGGATTACAACTGCCTTGTTGATGAAGAACTACAGAGAGAGGCTCCTCAATGAAATAGTATATTGGATTATTTTATCAATCCCACTTGTTTATTTTGTAATAACCTACTTCTATCAGCTCTTCTTGGCTAATATATTAATCTCTTATCTTGCAATTGACCCCATAACTGTCTCTATTGTATTAGGTGCATTTTTATCATTAAGTAAACCTATTGGAGGATTAGTCTTTGCAATCGCGTTCTGGAAAATTGCTAGAACGATAAGTTACGAAAAAAATATCAGGACATATATGATTGTTTCAGGGTGGGGTATTTTCTTAATCTTTGCTGCAAACCAGGCAGCAACACAAATTGTTGCTCCCTACCCTCCTTTCGGACTTTCAACCATAACTGTATTAGTTATGGCATCCTTTCTGATGTTGATAGGCATTTACAATTCAGCAATACTTGTTTCAGCCAATAACGAATTACGCAAATCGATATACAAACACGCAGTTGAATCAAGACTATTGCATTTAATAGGTCATGCAGAGATGGAGAGTGAAATTGAGAAAACTGTCAGAAAAATATCGAGAGATAAAAACCTCTTAGAGGTAGACGAGGAGCAACAACGGCTACTAGAAATAGATGAAAAAGGATTGAAAAAATATCTAGACTTGGTGATAAGAGAAGTAAAGAAGGTTGATAAAAATAATGACTAAGTGATTTCGACTGAGTCAAGATACATCACTAAGATCAGAACGCCATTGTAAATAGTGGTTTTTTCCTTTGCACATTCGGGAGTGCAGTATGTGATGTATTGCTCATGTTCCTCTTTGTAGACCGTTATTCTGTATGAATTGTGCTTGTATATTTTTCGCAAATCTTTTAGTTTCTGCGTTGATAATTCGCCTCTTCTTAATCCTGAAGATGCCATAAGCAGGATAATACAGCGGTCTCTGAGGTTCGCATTGTATATTAAAGGTTTTATCTGGTCTCTTGTCTATGGTTGGTCTATTACACTGTATATTTTGCCCTTGAATTTCTTTAAGTTGCCCCAGTATATCACAATATCACTCATTTCGTGAAAATGAGCAATTCAGGATGTGTAGAGAGCAACTGTTGCTTGGGCCAATTTCCTATCTTCGCGCAGGTGAATAAAGTAATCCCCTCTCAAAACCTCCAGTTTCTTGACTGGCTGTATCTTAAGGATAGCGTCATAGTTATCAGACTCAGCTTTGCAGAATTTCATGAATCAATGAAATACTTGACGATATATTTGCGAATATATTCACTACCAAGACTATGGATAAAGTTGCGATAAGCGTCTGGGTATGATTGACCTTCTGTGAGTGCGAATCTAGTCATTTATTAAGTTAGAAAAGCGTGCTCAGTTTAGTTATTTGAGTGTGCCATAGAGCAAATTAAAATACTATAAAGTATAAGTATAGATTTGTTATGTCGTCATCAGCACATGAAGCAGAAGAGAAGCTCAATAATTCAAAGGTTACACTAGACGAAAATACTCAAAAAACTATAGAATCGATTAAGAACGTTGCTAGTAGTATCCGTGAAGCATCAAGTAAGGCTCGCGATACTATGCGAGTTTTAAGACAAAGCGGTGCTATAGAGGAGCTTACAACTGCTATCCAAGAGGCAATGATTGCTGCACGTGACACGACTCGAGAAATAAGTGATACTGCAAAAGATCTAA
>DATBGR010000204.1:0-3375 GCA_036557905.1 Nitrososphaeraceae archaeon
CTAATAGGCACTGGTGTTCTGCTCGGTCTATATCTTTATTCAATTGTATTGCCACCTCCATTGTCGCCAAATAAAACCCCAGAAGATGTAGACTTGGGTGGTTTCTTGGATAAAGTACTAGAAGCTGCTGTGGTTCTCGGAATTATATATCTTATGAAGTGGGAGAAAAGAGATTTACAGTACAATTTAGTTAATGCAACATGAACATGAACAATTTCAGGAATTATGGTTAATCGTTATGGTGCAAGTGTAGGTAGGTTGGGTTTTATTGTGTAGAGTAATTTATTAGACGTAGTTTGGATTTGCTATAGGGATTTGTAACATATTATAGAAACGATATTGCTTAATGGAGGCAATCATGATCTGGACATGCATAACAATACCTTATTTTATCGTTGTACAATGGACCAGCTCTTGATAATGTCTGTTAATATTAATATTTGATAACTGGGTGTCATGGTAAATTGATTATCACTCTGCCTCACAACAATTGATTTAGATTCTCGCTTAAAGCTAGATATATATAGCAAATTTTGGACACCAATAATTTATAGCAACTGGATCACGCAAGCTAAAATGAAAAGCTATCTACTAAGGGCGAACAGCGGAAATAACATAATATGGAAACTGGTTCCCAAAGTAGTTATTGTAAATGCAATTACTTGCAATTAGAAATATGTGATCAGAATCTTATTATTAGTAAAGTATTCTACTATGTTTGATGAAGATATCATATACAATATTTGCACTTGGTATTTCGCCCATCTTTATTGCATTACTACTTCTGCCTTTAGAAACAAATTTGAATGTCAGAAATGTGATCGATTCATATACATTCATTGCTACTCATCACACTGCATTTGCTGCCCAAGTAGTCAAGGTGTCAATAGTTCTAGGAGCATCTACTCTTGGTGACAAAGCATTTTCCCCTAATCCTGTTTCTGTCAAAAAAGGAGATACTGTGATGTGGACTAATAATGATAACCAATTCCATACGGTAGTTTCTGGTAGCCCAAGTAGTACTGGCGGAGCAGCGGTAGGAAAAGTATTTGATTCTGGACTATCAGGACCAAATGCATTGACAATGAAGGGCAAAACATTCTCTCATACGTTTAATGAAAAAGGGGTATTCCCATATTTTTGTCAGCTCCATCCTACAATGATTGGCAAAGTGATAGTAACTTGAGTACAAAATAGAAAGCCCGTATTATTTTCTTATTTTTTAAATTCTTTATTAGCTGTTTAGACTATCGTTAAATTGAGCTTATATAATGACTGTTGTGGGCTAATGCTTACAATCTTTAATTACAGAATATCTCTATTCTTAATGTTCTATCACTTAAATTCTCCTCCCAACAATGGAGGGAGGTGCTTATAGCAAGCATAATCATTAACCGACCAACTTATCCGTTTAGAAGAATAATATGTGAGTGTAAAAACCATATGATCGAATCAAAGCTTTGTAAGAGTATAACAACACCAATAGTCTATTGAAAGAATCAAGATATGTTAGACTTGCACTTACATTTCGTGTTTTGAAATATGCAAGTATTCCACTATTCTATAATAGGAAAAGCACTCATATTTACAACATGGCAACACATAGTTCTAATTACAATCCGACAGTATGAAGGTAAGAGTTATGGTAGGATGAGTTAGAGTTAATTCTTCTATCTGGTTTTCCTTCTTTGTGCACATAGGTGTAATGCCGCAAGTCTCATACTTTCTCTTGCTTTTCGTGCTTGGTATTTGCAAACACAGGATTCTTGTCACTTATTCTCCACTTGATACTATGCCCATTGATATATTTTAGTAGTCTACCACGACTACATCTTATGGGCATTACCTCATGGCCAGGACATGCAAAGTAAGTATAGTTTAAAATAGCTTGGTTTTTGAAGGCCAAGTAATTTTCCAGTCTTTCAGTTAAATGTTTGTTTAATTCGCCACATACGGAACAGACCGGAAAGATTTCTTGTCGCATAGATGGACTAGGTTGTCGCAATTTTGACAGCGGATGATGAATCTGTTTTCTTTCGCAGATGCCATAAACTATTATCTATCGATCTATCACATTAAGAATGGTTGATAAACACAATAATCGCTGTTGAACTATGGCTGATTGCAGAGTGTTATATAATGCAATAGAACATGTAATCTAGCAAGTGGTGGATTTGATTGTTTGTTGACTAGTACAAGTCCACCACCTGGAACGTCTAATTCCGTGGAGGAGATGGCATTATTTTTTTAATAAATAAGGTCCTCCCCTACCACTTCTCTATTTATACAAATAACTTAATATCAGTTTTGCAAGTGGATGCAGCCATATGCACTCTATTGGTAACATTTGTTAATAGAATATGTACTTAAAAGACTGGTAAAGCCTGTATATAATTTACAATTCGTTATATCTCAATGAGCATACAAATACAAAAACCAACGTTATTAGTTGTCTTAGGAGTTTTTTCAATTTTGACCATATCTATCTCAATTGCAGTGCCTGCACTAGCTCTCAAACGTTACTTTAACTGTACTACTAGAGCGGCAAATAGAGATGGTGAATTATCGGAAGATGAAGTTAACACATGTTATTATAAGGTCTTTGTAGGAGCTAGGAAATATTATGTAAATGAATCTAGTCCACTTTCAATGTCCAACTAACTAACTATTTCTCTTTTAAGGCCGTGATGATACCCATTTTGACACTCAGGTTAGGAGTGCCATTTCTCACAACAAGAAGTGTATACATGGATATTCAATTATAAAGATATTTGTAGCAATAATAGCGGTAGATATATCTTTTGCCTCATTGCATATATTGCAATACCAAGTCGATATTGGTAAAAAGAATGATGACAATGACAGAAATAACTTCGTTGACAATGTCACCTATTCAATAGAACCGGCTAAATCAGTTTTAATAAAATTATACATGCACACTTCATACCTCCTAATAATAGTCAATTACATCAAGTCAAAGTCATTGTCCTCTATACTACTACGCCATCTGTGATTCCTATAAATGCAGTGCAGAATGCAGTGATGAAAGTATATGCAATTTATTAGAACATTATTAAGAACAACTTCATTTACTACTGGTCTAGAGCTCAATGCAACCGGTGGTAAGGTGCATGTTGCAACTACTCTAGATGATAGTACTAAAAATATAACAGCAATAATTACACTCACTGATTCAAAGACGGCAAGTTATTCCAAACCTTTGAATGCCAGACTCGGCCTTGGACAACAGATACTTCCTTAAGCTAAAATATTGGTTGAAATGATAAAACTTCGTTACTTGCTATTCGCAGAGATAATCCAGCCTGCCTGCATACGACACCATCATTGCAAATATACACGAAGTACTGCTCTGTT
>DATBGR010000205.1:0-2205 GCA_036557905.1 Nitrososphaeraceae archaeon
GCAGCAGCATAGTCTCTGAATGCATGGTTAGGACCGATAGAACTTAGGATTGCAAGTACGATCCAAGGAGATTGTTTGATCTTTGTTGAACCAGCATATGACGTCATATTGATATATTGATATTGTAATATGTATCAATTGAATTCCATAAGCACACAGTGTACAGGAGTATTTTGTATTCTATTTTAGAACGTGATATAACGCCTGTACTTGTAAGAATAGTAACATCCGTTTCCTTGGTATTAACGTCGTAATTTCTTACTACGCAGACAACACCTGGATTCTACCTAGATATTTCAAAATATACGAGGCAAAATTTCTTTACGGTATACGAAGACGAGGGATATGTTTCATGTATACTATTATATTGGCGGGAAGTATCGTAGCCCAAAAAAATTGAGCAGCTTGGACATTGATAAATGAAATCCCAATCGAAGTAAGGAAGATTATTGGAGCTACATAATTCCTCCTAAGATGATACTTGATTAGATGCTCATTCATATCCTGATCCACCAACTTTCGATCGTGTGCCGCATACCACCATAATAAAGATAAGATAAAACCAGTTGTAGCGATAACGCTACTAAATGATATGACAACTATTCTATGTGTTTCATATGTAGCAAGAAGACCGGTAAAATAGCCCACTAGGGCAATAAACATTAAGAACACCATGTTCAGCCATATCAAAGTGATATTCGTATTTCTTATATGTTCAAAAATTCTATGATAGCTAATCCAGTATATACCGACCACTATAAAGCTGATAACATAGTGAATTATGTTTGGTATTACGAATTGAATCAATCTTACAGCTAACTCCGAGTCTCCGATGTCACCAGAAAATGTCGGGATTTGAATTGACAGTGCCATAAATGTCATAGAAAATGCAAAAATAGCATCACTAAAAGAAATAAGATACCCCACTTTAATTTGACTTAGATTCATTCTTTAGGTCACATTCCAAGTCTTGACAAATATGTTTCATAGAGATGAGCCTTAAAAGTTTTGGAATTTTATGTAATCTCTGAATTGGCTATCTTAAAAAAATTTAACCATCAATCCTCATATCTGGTGATTTAAAGTCGCAAGAATTGCATTCGTGCTCAAGATATCTAGACTAAATTGGACACATTGTAATTTGAGTTTAATATACAATAAACATCATCAATCAGTATTTCAGCCATTGGCATCTGGTAATTGGGCTTTGGAATCATTTACGCTAATTTTCACACAATATTACCTAGAACTGATGCTTCTTGCTCAGGATCGCAATACGGTATTGTTACTAATGTCTTATACCTTGCGAGCAGCCAACTCCCTTAACTATTTGACAATTAATAGAGGGCGTTTAGTCTGAGCTGCTATGTGAGATGCTATGGATCCGTGTAACCTCCTCTCCAATCCTGATTTTCCTTCATCACCTATTACAACCAAATCAACATTTTCTCGGTCAGCATAATTTACAATGGCATCCTCTACTTCAATTGAGCTAACAACTAACCCTGTTTTCAAGCGAATTCCGTTGACGCTGCTTTTTTCTCTTATAGTGCTAAACCATTTTTCAGCATCCTTTTTGACTTTTTGCACTATCGAATCCTCAGTGGTTATTGTATCTAAATCCTCAATAAGTGAATTAGTAGCAATCATTGCATCTTCAGATCGTACCACGTGGACCGCGAAAAGCTCTGCATCTAATCCTTTTGATATCAATAATGCATATTCAGCCGCTTTCATTGCCGATGCAGAGTCATCCAACGGAATCAAAATTTTCGAGATTCTAGAGGTTATTGAAGAAGACAACCTATCTCATTAGCAATGAGGTGGCAAAGTATTAAAATCTTCCCTAAAATTGAAAGAAAGATTGATACTGCCTACAAATTAAATATGTAATTAACTGAAGGAATTTATCTAGTTACTATAATTTGGATACATAGCAAACAAAGGTAACAAATCAAGGGCCATTAGTATGACAAATGATCTACTTTGGAATAGAAAAAACTAAACTATGAGCCAAGCCAAACCTAGAACAAGGCCGCAAGTCGTTGTTTCTGAAGATTTGTCCAACTATTCTTCTTTTTTGATGGGTGAATCATATTTTCATGTTCCCTTTCTAGGTTCCTTTGGTTTACCAAGTGTTCCGCTCGTATGAAAGCCATCTATTTCCTTCACATCGAACCCTAGTTCCTTAAGAATCTCTTCGTT
>DATBGR010000206.1:0-3986 GCA_036557905.1 Nitrososphaeraceae archaeon
ATACATTAGGAAGTGGGCTTGTAGTATTTGGTATTGGACTAGCAAGTTATTGTTTAGGTCTTGCGACCTATGTTTATAACGACATCACAGATATTGATGTAGACAAAATTAATAGAAAGAGCCAATCAGAGATGACTCAAAGTCAATCCAAGCAGGGGCTAGTCCTTCTTGTCACTTTCTTATTTGGAACTGCTGCCATCGTATCCCTTATCATAAGTTACTATGCCTTTCTCATTTCAGTTATTTTTATTGTCCTGGGTATCATATACTCTCATCCAAGGTTTAACTTGAAAAGCAAGTTTCCTTTAAAAACTGTCGTTACTGCAGCAGGAGCTGGACTTTTATCCCTGTTCGGTGGAGCGGCAGCAATTGGTAACGGTTTATGTCATAATCCAATTGATTACGCGAGTACATCAATTCTGCCTCTCTCAGCAGCTTACCTGGCGATTTCATTCGCAATCTTTTACTTTATTCAATCTCCGATGGGCGATATAGGTGACATCAAAGGTGATCGAGCTGCAGGTAGAAAAACATTTCCACTAGTGCTGGGGATGAATGGCACTATGGCAATCATGCTATCTGTCCCTTTTATTATACTCGCCATGGATGGATTGTGTTATGGCCAATTGCACATTAGTGTTATCGGCACCCTGCTAATTGTCGTTACATCTCAGATAGTTGCAGGATTTATTGGATGGATAGGCAATCACATGCATGATCCGGTATTCATTAAAAACAAGAGAAACAAAGTGAGATTTCTAAATATTGCAATGCAAGTCTCGATCCTTATTGCCCTGATTTGACATATACTGCTAGTCCGAACTACGAGCTACATTAGAATATGGGGCAACATATCTACTAGCAAGGGACTTGTCTGTCCCGTATGTCAAATTCTCGACGCTAGAACTAGAACTTGTACTTGATTTCCACACCTTTTCATAAAAGTCTGCCATGATATTAGCTACCTTATCATCTTTGACGAATATGACTCCATTAAACGTCTTTGGATCTGTAGCATGAATTAACTCTATCCCTACCTCTTTACGGTCCAATATAATCATACTGAATGGGAGGTCTGTAGACCTCCTTTCAATCTTTCCAGGATACCATGGATTACCAATAACGTTACTACGTTCTAGAGCGTTCTTATCTCTAGTACTAATAATATTCCGCTGAAATTGATCGTAGAATTTTTTAACTAGTGATGCATCGCTAATAACTTTCGCTTTTATCCCTGTTTGGACCTTATGTAGCATGCTGTTAATTATTAGTTCATTCGTGTATTTAGAAGCAAGGAGGATTTCGTCTTTGCATAATTCTATTCTTTGGATAATGCCCGAGACCATCTCTTCATATTTCCACAATACATCCACATGTACATCACTGCTCAAATCATGCAAAGAGCCAATATTATCAGAAACTAACTTGGATACAAAGCCCTTGATGTCTTCATCTGTGAACTCTTTAGAGTCCTTGAGGGCATCAATCATCTTAAATTGTTTAATGTCCTTTATCTGCTGCATAAGTTCAAGTTGCTTTTGGTATACAACATTTCCAAGTGTAGTATGAATATATGTCCCGTCTGCCTTCTTTACTAGTCCTGCTGTTATGAGCTGCTTTAATCTAGTATAGTATGTTTTCTTTGCTATGCCTAGAAGCTGAGGTGTGGATAAATCTGCACTTAGGCCATTTTCATTGGCCGCTCCCATAAATATCGTCAAATTGTCTCTTCTAGACAGTACTGAGAGTAACTTCTGGCTATTTTTTACCGTTGTTTGGTCAAAAACTAGATTTTTGTTCATAACCTCGGACTTTGATGGCTTTATACTTAGCTCTACATAAAAAGATTACTAACTATTGTTTGGTTAGTGAATGTGTCATGACCAAATCATTATATCTTCATTGATGCGACCTTTTTAAACAAAAGTGATTTTGATATTAAGATTATGGCTAAATTTGGCTATAATATAGTGATAAAATTAGTCGATATTTATTGAGACTCTATCCAAATAATCTTGAAATATAATGAATTAGTTGCAACTCATTGATGTATAAACTTAATCCTATCATGATTTTTTGGATATTTTAAAGCAGATAGATCAAGTTGATAAGGACATCATGAGTCTAAATGCCTATTCTGCATTTCAAAAGTGTACTATCTTATTTACTGTCATTGGGAGTGATCCATTTACCCTATCTTATCAAAATAGTATCTATTTTTCACTCAAATAGCGCAATCTGGGTTAATTCTAACGACAGTTCTTACTTCAATATAGCAGAGGTCAAATGCTATACAAATGAATCAAATATATTAACAGATTCGAACAAGCAAGTACAAACGACCATGCTTGTCTTTAGTTGGTTTGTTTGGTTGAATCGTTGATCCCGTGTGACAGTCGTACATAAGCAATTCAACTACTGACGTGTTATTATACTAATACATCATTTTATTTCCAATATTTGTCAGTTTCGTTTATCTCATGTGACAATAATTATATCTAAAATGATTAAACCAAGATTATCTAATACGAAAAGAACAGAATAATCATATCGCGTTACTAGTTCAAGTGATCACATTACAAGAACATGCAATAAGTCAAACAAACATTATATCATTGATTTGAAAATAAACAGAAAACTACTATTCAACTTCTGAACACATATTGCAGTATAAAGAGATTAGTTACATGGATAAGAATATCAGAATATTGGTCACTGCATCAATGTATTGGTAGCGTTTGTTAGTCTAGACCGACAATATCATCTAACGAAATTCAAAAAATTCGTCATAACAAATAAATAAATAGTATATCTAACATGAGTGTTTTAATGAAAAAATCTACCTTAGCTATTCCAGTAGGGTTGATGTTAGTAATCGCAGTCACAGCAACAATGGGAATGTCGAATGCTTTCGCACAATCTTCAAACGACAAAAAGGGCACTATAGTGAGCACTCAAAACGGTGCAAATGGTAAGCCTGAATGGAAGCTCGCTGGCACTTGGACTTTTACTGGTTTAGATTCTAAATCTCCTAAATTTGATGCTAATTTCGGAATGCAAATGCTAAATGGCTCTGCAAAACACAAGCACACGATTAATGATTTCAAACTGACAGGCAGTCCTAACAAAAGTAGTGATGGTACAGTATACAATGGAACTGCAACAGTATCACTGAAGAAGGGACCAGTTAACAATGTTCCGGTAAGTATAAAAATAACCAATAGTGGAGACTTCAGTTTGAAGGTTGATCCTAAAATGACAGAAAATCACTTTGGCGACACACCAATAATGGGTAAAGTAACGTAATATCCTAATGGGGCAAGACTGTCAAACGTCTTATCAAATCACAACGCTAGTAACAAATAGCAATGTGAATTAGGAAGGACGAGAACACAGAATATTATTCTTTTTTCTTTTCGATTTTTCTTCAGATATATATTTGGAGCAACTGCTTAACATTCCTATAGATCGACTTAATTATACCATCGTGTCACTGATTGTCTGAAGGAATAATTCAGCATCTTGGTTGCCGATATTTTTGTTTTATTTGTTCTACTTAGTCATATTGGACAATTGCTATGCTGGATTATCGGAAATGAACTTATCTTAATACAAAAAGATAAGGTTAGTAGTTTTCATTTTATCTGTAGAATCGACCAAAATGTAATACAAACTAATTTAAATTCTATTGCAAGACCATTAAATCTATATTTATTAAATTTGAATTGCGTACGTTTAATCCAAACAACTGATTTGATATAAAATTATCAAAAGTATTCTAAACGCATTAGCTCTTTTATATTTATTAAAGATCAATTATATCTAGACCAAAGTCGGTTTAATTCAGAGATTGCTAGATACCATTATCCTAACTTCAATTCCAGTGCACTTATTAGATCTTTTTGGAACCATGATTTTTGCAGTTACTGGTGCCATAAAAGCAATTGAACATAAGCTTGACGTGGTTGGAATTGTAGTACTGGCAG
>DATBGR010000207.1:0-7133 GCA_036557905.1 Nitrososphaeraceae archaeon
TAGGTATACAATCATTGCTGCTCCTTCAATATTGGGATTGAGATCAACAGGAGTAGAAGATCTTCCAGAAGCATTAAAAAGAGCAGGTCTATATGAAAAATTAGATGCCGAATACGGGGATCATATTAAACCATCATCGCAATACGATCCAAAACGTGACGAGGAGACTTTGCTGCTTAATGCTGGAGCGATTAGAGAGTTTTCACTAGATCTTTCGAATGCAGTATTAAGGGTTCTGGGTAAAAAGCAATTTCCTATAGTATTAGGAGGTGATTGCAGCATTGTTATTGGTCCTCTTTTAACACTACGTCTCAATGGAAGATATGGATTATTCTTCATCGATGGCCATGCTGATTTTTACCAGCCAGAAGCATCTGTGACGGGGGAGGTTGCCGATATGGACCTGGCAATTGTATCTGGAAGAGGACCAGATATTCTTACTAACATTGAAGGACTAAAACCATACGTTAGAGACGAGGATATTGTCTTATTTGGATATCGTGATGCAGAACAATCGTCCATCTATGGGAGTCAAGATGTTCGAGACTCGAACATAAATGTATTTGATCTTTCAGATGTCAAGAAGTTAGGAATTATCACAGCTGCCTCTTTGGCTACCAAGAGTTTGCTGAAGGAGGGACTGGATGGATTTTGGATTCATCTTGACGCTGATGTTTTAGATGATGCAATCATGCCTGCAGTGGATTATCGTCTATACGGTGGATTAAGTTTCTCCGATGTAAGTGAGCTTTTGAGAATATTAATTTCTACTAGACGTGCTGTAGGAATGACCATCACTATTTTCAACCCTCATCTGGATCTAGATTGTTCTATTGCAAACGAATTTGTCTCGAGCATTGTTAGCGGCATGTTGTGAGCATAAGCCCTAACAACCATTTTCAAAAAGCTCGTTTATCATTTGAACTATCTGGATTGAACGGTTAAAACGATCCTTGCTAAGGCTAATTAACTCTATCCAGAGCAGCCAATATGGTATTGCAAGTATGTGTCAAAAATTAAAACTGCATAGTTTTGAATAAAGATTGGGCTTTTATACATGTTAATTAACAGCTTGAGTCATATTTTTTGATGGTCGATTAACGTCCCATTACGCAATTGTCTATGAAACTATCCACTTCATGATTTTGGCCTCTATGAATTTTTCCTAACCAGGTTATCTTTATTGCATCAAAGCAATCCTTTGATAAAGAACTGGAACTAGAACTGGAATGTCCTGAATTTCCGCTTTTATGAATAATATTCTTGATTATAATGTTGATATTTAATACTCCACCACATTCTGTTAATTGTGGATGATCGCGACAGACGCTCTCCTTACTGCTACATGTGGGGAAATCAGGATTTCTGATAAAGCCAGGCTCACAAGGTGTGGAATCGGGTATACATCTACCTGTTTCATCGTTTTCATGACTATGATAGCCTTTAGGGCATTTGTCATGTTGAGGAAAGCAGTTACCGTCTTCATTCTGGAAGAATCCATCGGGACACTTCCCATTATCCGACTTACACTTTGGTAGTTCTGGATGGAAGAGGCAGTCATTATCTGGTCCTCCTGCTGTCGATGTTTTCTGCAGAGATGGATGCTTAGGACAGTCGCTCATGTCTTCAGCACATTCACATTCATGTCCCCCCTGACCAGCTTTGCAGACATCACCGTTAGTAGTTACACAGTCTTGAAACGAACCATCGCATTTAGGAAGTTTTGGTGTTGCTCCTGGCTGTTCTGATGCTGCTGTAGTCGTTTTATCTCCACTTCCTTCATTAGGAGGAGGGGTATTTTCATTTTCGGTTTTACCCTCAACCTTTGCACTATCCCCATTGTCGTTCGAGCCTCCATTACTATTATCACCGCTGCCACTGGCATCACTGCCTCCTCCTCCATTACTTCCACCTTCGTCGGCCGCAAGCACTGGCGATGGTAAAAGGTAGAAGCTCCCCATCATGGAAACAGATGAGGCTACCATCATCACTAGTCCTAGCATTACTGCAAACATTCTGGACATAACCCTATCCCTAGTCAATTCTTATTATTTCATCTCTTTACTACTGTTGGTTACAAATAGAGATAGCTATAGGTTTGATGATAAGACTGTTCTATTACTTTATTCATTACTTGATTACTCCTCCAGAGCCTCCTGGCATTTTACTCTCTAACTCTCTGTCATGCTGCTCTAACGATTGGTTGTGACACTCTAGAATAATTCCATGTCACATCTGACAAATCCAACGTTTCCTGAATGTGTTAGCAGTTCCAGAACCAAATCCAGCTTCTGGTGAATCGTCATATACTTCTGTTGCGGGTGGTTATTGTTAATACTTTTTACACGCGTCCGTAATTAAATTACTATCATAAAAAAGGCCAGCAAAGATGGGCGCTAAAAAAACAAATCATTTAATGGCACAACTAAAGCCATAGCCAAAAAGAAAGGCGGGTCTATGAAACGTGCTTCAGCATATGTTGCAGTTGTAGAAGCTGCGCAATCAGGTAAACGAATAGGTCGAAAAGCAAAAGCTTCAAGACGTCGTAAGACGAAATAATATCATGTCATCACAAGAAGAACAACAACCAGCAGAAGAAGAAAAAGAAAAGGGAACATTACATCAAAAACAGAAAGATGCAAAAAAAGTATATATCAAAAGACCACCTGAGAATACAACTTAGTGGGAAAAGACAAAAAGAAAAAAGGTAAAGGTAAAAAAAAGTCAAACAAAGGCAATAAGCCAACTTCAGCAGCGCAAGCAGCTTCACAAACAAAAGTTAAAGTGAAAAAACTAAAACCAAAAAAAGGGGAGCCGCGAATTAAGCTTTCGCCTGTTTCGCCTACCTAGTGAGCAACTAAGCAATTATTTAGATAAGTTTGTCTTGGTCGTCATACGGATGTAGTTCGCAGTCTGCTTCAATTTGTAGATCACCTACATGATACCTTATTTTGTTAGCGCATTGTTCGCAAATGAACCATTCCATTACTGCAATACCGTTACCGTATTCGATTGGTCCTAGACAGATATTGCAAGTGTCCCGATATCGCTTTACATATTCCGAGATTTTATTATAAATCCGTTTGCCGTCTGGAAGTGTATCTTGGAACTTGTAATTTATTATTCTTTTATGATCCATCATTTAGTTTGTCCTCCTAAGCAGCTATTCACATAGTTGTCTATCTGCGCATTTTGACCATGATGTATGTTGCTAGACCAGGCCATCTTTATTACGTTATAGCAATCAGCACTCATACCCACGTTTTTAACAACAGTTGTATGATGACTGCTGCCATGCTTGTGCATGATGATATTTATGATATCAATTATTTTGATTATCGTAACTGGTGGGTTTGGTTGCTGCTTTAATGCTGTTAGAGTAAACCATTTCGTAGTCAAATGTATAACTTCTGTGATTATTACGATGTTGCCTGCTTCTTTGTCTTCCTCGTAAGAAGCAGATCTACCGATTTTGTCCAAGGTTTTATCCCGCAAATCAAATACTGTTTCAACATTTTGTTTTGTTTGTCCATCCTTCTGAGATAACAAGGTTAATGCCTTAATTTCAACATTAGTAATGACTATATTCAGCAAAGAATTATCCACATTATCATAAGCTATCTCTGGCTGAATGACAGACGAGCGTGGCCATTTTTTTAGTTTGCCTGATTCAACCGCCTTTTTCAGTGCATCATATGTGTAAAGGACAATTTGATCTGCAGGGATTTGATACTCTCTAACAATAAAATCAATAACATTTTCGTTGAGGCACTTGATAGTTTTGTCTGTTAATTTAAGATCTTCGTAATACGTCTTTTTTTCAGGACCATACGTAAAACATAGGACAATAGCAGACTTTTTGTCCAAGTCGACGTATGATTCGAAATAATTTGTAAGCAGTTTGGATTCAAATAATTGTATAGCACGCCTGTGCTTGCTTCGATTAATCTTATTTTGTATATCTAAAGCTTCAGGTGTAACAATTATTTCTCTCGATTTCAATCTAGAAGACTCTCCTATAGACACACTTTCTTAAAGATTCAATGAATTTCTTGAATCGCGTGCGAACTTTGCTTGAGATAATGAAGCTACCACTGCATACAGAGTTATTTTCAGCAGTCGGTGAGAGCGCACCTGCATTATCGTCTGAAAGGTTGGAAAATAGATATTCTATAGAATAGACGGTGAAAGAAAAATACCCCCCATATACCCTGGACCAAATTCTATTCCTAACTAACTTAATTTTGTTAGTTTTCATTAAAATTTCCTTCCATAATGCTGATAGTAGTTGTATCTGAAGGCGTAGATCGTGGTGGTAAGGGTGGGGGGGAAATTTCTTTCATGGCCTCATCGTTATTGTCTTTGCCATTGCAATTACTACTGTCATTATCGTCTTCTCTAGGCCGGAATCCCTCACTCAGTCTATTGAAATCTTTTGACAAGAACCAGTCAAACTCATTCTTTAAAGTCATAACAAGGGTAAATCTCATAACTCCATCCTCACACAGATGGTCTTTCTTTTCGGCATCTACAAGTCCTAAAGCTTTAAACTCAGTCATAGTTCTTCTTGCGGTGGGTTCGCTTACATTCAAGAATGCCGTAATCTCATTTACGGTTAAAATGCCGTTTTTTGCTAGTAGAATATCGAATATCGTGACTCTTTCAATAGGCGCGGTTGACAATACAACTTTGATAATCATTGGAAGATCCTGTATGGTAACATAATTTCTACCTGTTAGTAATGCATGCCCTCTGGCCAGGTTCACTAATTGCTGCATCGCTCTGTCCGGTTCCTCTATGGTTGGTAGGCCGTAGCCATATTCCAAACCCTGAGTATCTTGGGTATGCCATGTAGGAACTACGCCTCTGAGATGTGCTAATAGTTTCGCGAGTTTTATAATGTGCATATATGCTGCTTTCTGACTTTGGCTACCAGTATCACCAGAACCATTCCATGGCATCTTTTTAAGACTGGTGTTAAATCTGTCATCTTTAACCATCATAGGACAAGCCTCAAACCATTCCTGGTAGTCTATTAATACTTGCTGTATTTCATTTAACTTGGAATCAAAGTCGTTGTTTTCTAATTGCTGGTAATAGTCATCATCGGATTTTTGTGACACTTTTGGAACTAAGAAAATATAGTTTAGGTCCTAAAGTCGTTAGTAGTTTGTGCACCTTAAATGGAATATCTACGGCTGCACCAATCCAGACAAACATCATTTGTTCATTGTATCCCCTATGGCCATGTGCACCACTATCACTTTCATATCCATGACCGTCTAATACTCTGGTTAAGGTGCCAAGAACTTCAATCAAGTCCTCATCTCTTGCTGCAAATACCGGTGCCAATTCAGGCGTAAGAAAACAATTGTTTTTAATTTTTGGTAACAGATCTATATTGACTAACTGTTCTTTAGAAACTCCTGTGCTGTGCGAAACGAATGACTTCGAACTAAACTTGTCAGTGTAGAATGTATGTCTTGATTTCCTGAACATCTCTATACCTATAGTCTTGAGAGAGCTTGGTTTTCCTAAGACAATTCCAGCAAATGGAAGAGTGCAATCTTTGATATGCAAAATATTTTTGATAGATAAATCAAACTCTAATGAATGCCATAGACTTGGCAAGTTTTTTTGGACTGTATCATACAAAGTTTGATATTTTTCGTTGAGCTTAATTTGCCATTCTTCAGAAGATGATATAGACTTAGATATTGCATCTATACGTTCAGCATATTCTTTTTCCTTTTGCTCATGCTGCTGCTCCTCAACTTCAGACTTTGACTTTGATTTTTGCTTTTGTTTTTTTGCCTTTCCATTGTCATTGTCGAATTTGCAGTTGTGACGGTGCTTACGACCTTCCTCATATACTCGTTCCCATGCCTGCAGAGCGCTTATCCTTCTAATTATTGCGACCCGTCTTTCCTGTTGCTGTTCATTGAGATCAGAGAGTCGTTTGTCAGTTAGACGACAAAAATCGTCACCGTCCAGCAGAAGCAATTCCTCAACTTCTAACGGTAGATCATGTATGAGTTCCTTATCCTCGACAGATAATCTGGCTATGTATTCAATCAATCTTTCATTGTTGTCTGCATTGTCATCAGATGTTTCTGAGAGTGTCAACGTGGCACTCCCAAGGAATATCCATCCCTAATTTTCGAAGGAGGTGGAATATCGATAGTTTTACTTTTTCGAAATCTGCAATTTGACAGATGTGCTGTAGGATCAGCATTGATTTTGCCAGGCTCACTTCCGGGACATCGACAATATCTAATATTGTTAACCTTTGTTTTAGCCAGATAAACCCTGTCTTGCTGATAGTCTGGATCGATATCTTTATCGGAAGGACTAGAATAAGTAGTATTAGGAATCATGGTAATTCACCTGGTTGCTATGATTGCTGTGTCTGGCTGGAGCTGGCTACCTCAGCGTTATACTTGTTTAACTTTGATTCCTTCAATTTCGCCAGACAATTCGGACATTCGTTTATGACGCAAAACAATATCTGGATTAACCGGCGAGACTCTTCAATGGGATCGCGATTAGTTGCCGCCCTTTTTCAACTCCTTTTAAATATCTAGCCTAGTTATGAGAATACCGTGCTCAGTTCCTTCCACGATGACGTGCGATGGGCTGTCAATTTTGTATTTTCTTGCTATACTTTTTGGTATTACCAGGACACACGAGTGTGTTCCACTCAAATAAGTCTTGGTAATCTCTCTGCCTTTTAACATATGCTAGGAGATAAAGATAAAAAGTAAAGAGAACTAATACGATCATAATTATAATCATACAATATTATCAATACGACGATAGAACATTGTTATCGTCAAGTTCTATGCATATATAGATAACGAATATAACAAATCTATAGAAGATAATTATTACTAAGCGATTAAAGAAGGTAAAGAAGAGGACAATTAGGCCTAAAAATACCTAGATTTTGCCAGTTTATCACTGTTTAATCTAGTCTAAAGATCCTTTTCGCATCATATCTGAACATGATCGATTCATCTTGGGAAATCCAGGCTTGTTAATTCACAAATGTAGGAGAAGATTCAATAGCCTGTTAGAGTTCAGTCTAGCCTATCACATATAGTATCTGGTTTTTTTGTGTAGTTTTTACTTCA
>DATBGR010000208.1:0-16271 GCA_036557905.1 Nitrososphaeraceae archaeon
ATTTATGAGATATACAAAAATTATAAAGAAGAATTCTTTCCTAAATTATTATTAGATCCTACTGTGCCAAATGAAGATAAAGAAAAAATCAAAGTCCTGCTTACAAAACCATTCAATCCTTATATTACGAGCGCATTAAGCACTGAGAATGCTATTTATAACTAGCCGATGAAACTTGCAATAATTCTTTACAGGCTATTTTTATACTTTACTTTCGGTAACATTGAGGTAAAACTAGGTAGTAAAAGGAATATTAATCGAAGTAAATTCATTGATCCGTTTCATAACAATCTGGCTGGAAATGCATTAAGCACTAAAAATCGATATAAACTCGATATTGCAATTTAAAAATATCTTGAAATAGACATTTAAGGCAAATGGCTAAGAAATATAATTGAAACTGGATTAAATCGGATAATCAAAACAAATAACCAACTATAATGATGCAGGGAAGTTAGTGCCACGTTATGCTGAAAGTAATTTTCTTCCTTTCAATTTAGTTATTTTATAACTATGGAGAAAAATATAGATTCACATTATCTATTTGGAACGTGTCGAATTAAATATACGTAGAAAAATCAATATGAAAAGCAAGAGATAAACAGTAACTGTAATGTCATAACGCAAAGATGCTCCTCCGAAAGTTCAGATTGTGTAGCAAATTTTCTAGCCTGGACCATATAGTTTCTAAAACATTAAACGACGAAATAGCGTTTACTCAAATTCTTGGTTGTGGTATATTTGGACGAATTATAAATAATACTGTTTATGAATATAGCACCATTTCCAACATGTAGCTGATAATGCAGCTATCGTAGCATGACCTGTTTGTTTAAAGTGCTCAAACGCATGGTCTATCTTTGAACTTGCGCAGGATATACGATCACACACTAGGCATCTCCTTAAAGATTTCGTTTTTCCACACTTTTCACACACAGAAGCGTTAAGGTCTACTTTGTTTAAGTGAATATTTGAAAAATGTTCGCATATTAAACGCATTGGCCTTTTGGGTAATTCTGTAGATATGTGAAAAGCTTCGCTATTACACTTTTCGCAATGTATCTCAGCAACATTCATCTTGTATTCATAGATGAACCAGTCAGTTTGTATTGGAATGGCATCCTCGAACCCACATTTGTTGCAAACTCCATATAGAACCGTGAATGTTGGATCATTTATATTCAGTCGTCTTTTAAGATGCCATATTTCGGGTGGATATTGCTCGAATATTCTATTCTCAAGTTGTGATTTTATATATGCTAACTGATAATTTCTAGTCTGTTCATCTAGACTATAGAATAGTCTAGTCGAAAGGTTATGTAATTTTTTATTTAGCTGCGTACTAACAGAATATTTGATATTTGGGATTGGAATTGCCTCAATTGCCTTTAATACGGTTTTTATACTAGGATCGTCCTGCAAAATTGAGTCTATTCTATCAAAGACAACATCTAATAATCCCTCCTGCTTGCATTGCTCATAAAATTTTGATAGAAATTTTGCCTGATGGGAATTACAGATGTTCAGGGTGGATTGAATAAGATCATATAATTTACTGATATCTTTGCGATATCCCTTATCTGTTCGTTCAAGTAAGAGTGAAATAAAGTAGCCATCTCCAGTGAGTAAATATAAAGGAATTTGTGCATTAATTTTCTTTGCCCTCACACTTCCAGAAGACAATAATCCAAGCTGTATAAGATCATTAATTTTTGTCTCAAGACGATCTCTTATATTTGCAAAGCGTTTACTCTTAGGAATGTTCTTTTCAGATGATATTTTATCAAGATCATACCTTTTAATTAATTCATCATTGATTTCTAGAATAAAATAACCCACATCTGTAAGTCGAAATTCCCTTTTTTCTGTTTTGATCGAATATTTTAAGATATCTTGGTAAAACAAAGCATCTTTTGTAAAGGATTTATTGTCGCCTTTTTCAAATATTGACTGAATAGATGGTATTTTCGAACCAGTTTTTACCATGTATAGTATATCCTACTTCATGATATTCATATAAGTCTATGCTTACCATGTATGGTATGAATATACCACGTAACAAAGATCTGCCGATAGAGATACGGAAAGTACAGGCATTAACCGGCGAAAGGAGTCTCACACTAGTTCTACCCAAAGTGTTTGCGACAGAATTAGGCATTGTAAAAGGTGCCTTTCTAAAATGCCGCTTAGATGGTAATCGACTTATAGTGGAGAAAGCAAATCCATAAACTGAAGGTAGTTTTTGGTTCATTAATCACCTGGATGATCTGTGAAAATGACAGACGATACATTTACCTTCATACCCATCAACAATAAGCTAAAAGCCCTTGGCGTTACCAAGTTTGTTAAACAGTCTAATATAATAGATATCGGGTTTAGTGGAGGACAGATGGTTGTTTTTGATATAGACCCAAGGAAGGTAACTAATACCAGGGATAATTTTGAAGAGGAAGCTAAACGATATCCTGATCTTTCAAAAAACATAATCGATAAAGTAGCTTTAGTTTTAATGGATTCAACGAACAACTATCTACAGTACCTTCTTTACAAAAAGGCAGTAGATGTACCAAACAGTAAAGGTGATCGGGAACATCCCCAAATTGCTACCTTATCGCGCAATTCCGCTGCGGTGGCCACTTTGAAATTGGCCAAGAAGTACTGTCAGGATTTCTTTATTGATAATTTGGGACAACCTCACGCCGCAGTCAAGATCGGCAAGCATTTAGAAGTGCTTCAGATTAAAAGCTCAAGATTCAAAAACTGGCTCTGCAAGACCTTTTATGATCTCTCTGCAGAAAGAGGTAAGCAAGTTGATAATAAAGATGCCCAATCCAAAAAAATACATTCAGCTCAAGATGTAGAAAATGAAACTAAAAGAGAAGAGAAAAGAGGGAGAGAAGAAGATGAAGATACAGCTGATATCCTCACTACTGAGAATCTAAATAATGTTCTCAGGGTACTTGAGGCAAAGGCCACATTTAGTGGGAATATTCCACGAGAACTACACTTGCGTGTAGCCAGGTATGATAACGGTAATTCAATTTTATATGATCTAACAAATCCTGAATGGCAGATTGTTAGAATTACGGTAACAGGATGGGATATAGAATATGCTCCAGTGATATTTACAAGATATTCTAACCAGATACCACAAGCTTTTCCTTCAAAGTATTACCCACCAGAAATATTTGACATGTTCATAGGTCTGCTTAATATCAAGAATGATGAGGATAACATACTACTTTTCAAAGTCTATATTATAGCATTATTCTATCCAGGCATTCAGCACCCTGCGCTTATGCTGTACGGCGAAAAGGGAACTGCAAAGTCCACTCTTATGGAACTGATCAAGATGCTAGTTGATCCAAGTGTCATCCAAACATTGGCATTTTCAAGACATATTGAAAGCATGGTTCAAAAACTAGCGCATAATTACATATGTTACTTTGATAACGTATCGAAAATAGGCGAATCTGTATCTGATATTCTTTGCAGGGCAGTGACTGGAAGTGGATTTTCGAAAAGAGAATTATTTACAAATGATGATGATGTTATATACAATTTCAAACGTTGTATTGGAATCAACGGGATAAACCTAGGTGCTACCAAATCCGACCTTATTGACAGAGGGCTTATCATAGAACATATACCAATACCAAAACACAAGAAGCGTTTGCTCAAAGAGATTTGGGATAAATTCTTTGAGATAAGGCCTCAACTTCTCGGTTACATTTTTGATATTTTGGTAAAGGTCTTGAAATTTCAAAATCTTAATCCAGATGGACTTAGGCTAAGCGAATACCCAAGGTTAGCAGATTTTGCAGAGGTCGGAGAAACTATATCACGCTGCATGGGTAATATACCTGGTAAGTTTATCGAGGCCTACTTTAGGAATATAGATCTACAGACCAGAGATATAGTTGAAAACGATGTTGTTGGAAAGGCTATTGAGATCTTCATAGACAGCAGAGTGTCACCTCTTTGGAATGGAACTATAACAGAGTTGCTTGATTTATTGACGAAGATTGCCCAAGATAACTTAAAGATCAAGACAAGTAATGGTAAGCTGTGGCCTCAAGCACCAAATAGCCTAAGCAGGAGAATCAATCTTATCAAAGCCGACCTTCGTAATATTGGAATTCTAGTTGAGAAGGATTCCTTGGACAAGAGTGATAGGCAGTGGACCATTAGGAGACTTGGCGATATTAATAATAATGGAATAATTATTACGTCTAGGAATAATATACTATATCAACAGCAAATCATCAGGAAGCAAAATTATCCGAAGGTTGAATATATATCGCCTGAACAACCTTATCGCCTGAAATCTGAAAATCATGCTCATCTCACTAGAGATAATCCAAGCAATATGTTTTTTGACATAAATCATATATCGTCTTATGTATCGCCTGAACGAGACGGTGAAAACCTATCTCAAAATGGGCAGTTAAGGCGATCAGGTGATACAGGCGATATTTGTTCACTCTCTTCACATAAGCAGGCTAAATTACCTAAGAAGCTTCAAGATTGGTGTGTTGGAATTAAGCCGAATTCAGCATCATCAAAAATAAATAAAATTCTAGACAAGTACTTGGCATTTGACTTTGAGTGGGACATAAATACTCATGTAGTTGAGGCGGCTTCCTTTGTAGATAACCTTGGTAATAGCAAAGTCCTGCTGAGGTCAGACTTTGATAATTGCTCGGAGAAGGAGCTTTTAAAATGCATCAATTCCAATATTATGGAATATGACTTGTCAATTGGATGGAATTCTACAGGACATGTAAATAACGCAGCAAGTGCCAAGAAATCTGATTTAGAGATATTACATGAAAGGTGTATCGCAAATGATATCCAATCTATAGTCTCTCTTGGCCCGAAAGGAGTTCCTTACATAGGACACCCAAAACACATTGACCTTTGCAATGTCTATAGCAAGGTAATGGTTCAGGATACTATTTACAAGAAAGCTTACAGAACTCACAAACTAGATGATGTTTCAAAGGCGCTACTAGAACATGGTAAGTATAAAGATTTGTCTGGTAAAGATTTCAAAAATTTGCCTATTGAAGACCAGATAAAATATTCACTTAGAGACTCCGAATTGGTAATGGAACTATCCAAACATAATGATTTTGAAGTATTAGATATCATGCTTGCGATATCAGAGATAACTGAACTTGACTTTGAACTAATCTGCAGAACCAATCTATCCAAATGGTGGTCTGCAGTATTCGATAGGATGGTAAAGAATGGAGAGTGCCAACCATGTACCGCAACATCATTTAGTGGCACGTACGAAGGCGCAGAAGTACTTGTACCAAAAAAAGGTCAGTACAGCAATGTGGTAGTCGTAGATGCAATAAGTTTGTATCCCAGCGTAACAATTAACTACAATATATCTTATGATACAGTAAACTGTACATGCTGCAAAGATGATCCCACTGCTAGGATAATACTAGACAAAGAATTTCTCAAAGGTTGCAAGTTTATCAAAGCTAATAACTGCTGGATCTGCAAGCAAAAGATAGGTGCATTTCCAAAGAAACTAAAGGTGTTCAAAGAAGAAAGATTAAGACAGAAGGAACTGGGTAATAACTCAAAGCAACTCGCACTAAAAATCCTTATCAATGGAGCATATGGTTGTTTTGGTTTTGAAGGCTTTGCTTATTACGATCCAAGGGTTGCCGAGCTAATTACTGCACATGGAAGACAGACGCTTTCTAAAATGCGTAATACAGCAAGAGATTTAGACTTTGAAATTATCTATGGCGATACAGACTCTTTATTCTTAGATAATCCACCCAGAGAATCACTTTCAAAGTTCAAAGACTTGTTTACTAGTCAATTAGATATCGAGCTGGAAATTAAAAGTACCTATTTTAATTTCCTTCTAAGTAGCAGCAAGAAACACTATCTAGGTTATGGAGCAGACAACAAAGGCAAAGAAGTACTTGACATTGTCGGTTTTGAAGGGAATAAAAATGATAGACCAGAATTTGTCAATATTATATTCAACATATTAGTAAGGGACGTTATCAAATATGGTACTGATCCGCTGCCAAACCTGAGGCGTGCCATGTCTGAATTGGAAGAACCTTCCAAAGTAAATCCAGAGTTATTGAAGATATCCAAAGTACTTGGCGAAAACCCTGAAGACTACAAGTCACAGACTTGTCAAGCAGCCGTGATAGGCAAAGCACTTAGTGCTAGAAAAGGCGACTTGATAGAATATTTTGATTCCGATGTTAAAAAGACTGGCAAAAGCTGGTCTGTAAATCCCGCAGACGTAGATATCGCAAAGTACAAACAAAAGCTATGGAACAGCGTTGGAGAGATACTGGAAATTGCAGGATATCCTGTAAAGGATCTGTCAAAGGAATTTGGTGTTAAGGATCTAAAAACCAAAGTCAAGAAGTCAAATTCTAAAGATGGTCATAACGTGCAGGCCTCCTAGTGGTGTGACTGGATAACCAACTGAATCTGCATTCAACAGACAAAGAGGAAAGAAATGTACAACAACAAGAAAGGTATGAATGAAGAGACGAATAGAAACAATATTGGAAATGAAGGTATTTCCAACAGCACAGGTAACAACAATGATCGCAATGGTAAGGAACTTGCAAAACAAGAGAATCCATACAACCTAACTGGAAAGGCATTTGAAAACTGGAAACTGAACCAGGAATTCATAGCCAAGAAAAGCAGGTACATAACTTCAACCAACTTTGGAGACAAAGCCAGAACATTTCTTTTCAATCCAGACAAGATAGAGTCTTCTGAGATTGATGAGGGATCTGATGGCAAGCCATATACAAAGATAGTCTACACCGTAATAGAACCCGCAATTGATCCAAAGGAAGAAAAACTACTAAGCACGAGCAGCACACGGCTAGTGACAAAATTAACCAGATGGATTTTCGAAAAGGGCAGGTACTTACTAGAAATTCAAAAGACTGGAACAGGCTTCAGCACAAACTGGGAAGTTGACCGTGCTGATTGATTAGCCTGAAATCCAGTCTCCCCACTATTTTTTGTCTTATTTGAGAGCAGTAATCTGTACTGGTGATAAGATATTAAATTTACCTATCAGAATTTTGACCCTAACAGCGTTGACAATATGATCTATACTGAAAGTGATGTAGGTAAGCAGGTCACTGAAGGTTTAGACTTTATTCTAACTCATTTAAAAAATCCTAAGCGATGGCCGAGAACCATATCTACCAAAGCAACAGAAGGAAGGCAGATTGCGGTATATAGCAAACAAGAAGCATTGTCCTACTATAAAGATTCAAACTATTTGGACTGTAGAATTGGTGTATATAACACTAAGACACAAGAGAAAACAATTGATCTGCTTATGGTTGACTTGGATTTATCTAATTTCAAATATAATAGCGCTGAAAAATTGAACTTGGCCAAAGCAAGAACTTTGACAAAGATACGAAGTACGTTTGATTTATCAAAAGGCACTTCAGCTGCAACCACAATTTGGTCTGGTAATGGATATCATTTGTATATACCTACAGAATCTCATAATACTACATTAGAACAAATGTCTGAATTTAGCATGTACCGAGAACCATCCAAATTATTTTTAAGATTTGCAGAATGGTATCTATCCAATGGTAGGGCAGACTCGGAGCATTATCATACAGTATCATTTAAGAATTGTCTATTGAGAATACCTGGTTCATATAATTCTAAGAATATGTGCCAGGTTAGCATTGTGCAGAAATGGAAGGTTAATTCAAAAGTACCTTTAGAATTACTTTATAGTAAGTTTTTGGCACACCTTATTGATCAAGACCTGAAACGAGGAAGACAATATAGGAACAATAAGACTGATTCATCCTTTTCAGCAAACTCGTTTGCATATGTGACTCAGAATTGTAGGTCATCAGAAAAGCAATCTATTAACTGGATTGAACGACTCTTACAAAGACCACTGGCAGATTACAGAAAATACTGCTTATGGAGAATTCTGGCACCTTATGTTATCAATGTAAAACATTTGCCATTCCACAATTCATATAAGAAAATATACGAATGGTTAGATCGATGTAATGAATTGAAATCGTTAGATTTTGATCCTAAAATAAAGATAAATGACAGTCTTAATAGGGCTGCTAAAACAGGGTATTTACCAATTAGCTTCGATAATCCTCTAAAAGAACCTAGGACTTTAAAAACAGATAACCGAGAATTGTATGATATAATTAAGGATTAACGGTTACTTTCAAATCACTAATGACTGTTCACTTCACACTCTTATCTGTATCCCATATTGAAAAGCTATTATCTTCTGTATCAGGACAAGTTACAAAATATCCCTGTTCCTGGCAACTCTGTGAAGTATCATAGCCATCCACTTGTCAGTAATACCTGCAATGCAATAAGGTTACTTATGTTTGTAATGTGCCTTACTTTAGGATATATCTTATCATGATTAACTGTCACTAACCAGAGGTGTTCTGTACGTTTTTCCTCTAGTTTTCGTTTCTTTTTTGCATTTTTCGCACTTCATATTCTAATAATTCTGCTGCTGATGGTGAGGCTGCCGATGATAGTGCTCTTGTTGTTGTAGCACTTCTCCATATTATTGTTGAAGATCTTACAATGTATATTGATATGCCGGCTATGGCTGCTTGCATCACCTTGGAAAGTATATCTATTGTACCTATATCGTCTTGTAATCCTATAGAGGGAATATTTATTGTCCTTGTAGATAGATAAAATGCAATAAGTGCTATTGAGCCTATGGTAGCTATAATGTAAGGTACTTTACTGTAATACTTGTTCTCCAACATCCATATTCCAGCTGCACTATATGCTATACCAACCACAGTAAAAAATATTATTTCATTTACAGTTGCAATTGTATCTCCCTCTCCATCATTACTTTCAGTTGTATTACTACTTCCAGGGGAGGATGGTGGGGATGCCGATTGTGAAAGTTCAGAATAGTCCTCAGAAGCAACAATAAAGTATATAGCACCAGTGCAAATCATTAGCGCAGCAACAACGTATACCAATATTGCTGATTTATTAGATACGGCTATTATTGTTTTAGTGTTGTTGTATTTTTTCATTTGTAATTACCTGTATTGATGTTTTTAACACATAGTCTTGTCGCAAAGGTCTCGGCAGTATATCCAGCAGCAGCCATGACAGGAAACGTATTTGCTTGTTTAGTTCTTGCTTTAACAAAGTCATGCTCATGAATTAATCTGTCCTTTCTATGTGCTGTACAATCATATACGTCAACTTGCGTGTTATTTGTTTTCATAAGAACATATACTTGAGCCTATTATAATAGGCTAGAAGTAACTTAGTTTTCCTAGCGGTGAACCTAGTTTTCCTAGCGGTGAACTTAATTCCCCTATGCTTTATATATTTTGAAAAAGGAACATTTCAATATGAAATTTATCAATGAGTGCTAACTCTGACAACTGTGACAAAAAAGACAATGGAATCAACTACCATAATAATAGCAGTAATAATAATGAAAATGGGAGACCGTCATCATCATCACCGCCCGAATCTCCAATAATAGCCACAAAATATGCTCATAGGGCTGCAGCGCTAGTACGCTCTATAGAAAAAAATTCGTATGTGATAATTGGTATAATAATTGTTCTATTAACTCTATCCACATTAGACTTGCTGGAGGTTCATAGACACCTCCCTTTTTCATTTGATCCTATAATTACAGTTTTTTCTGCTGCTTCCATGATTGCTTTACTTTTCATGCTGCGTTTGACAGCAAAGTCTAGAAGGATTCTTGAAGATTGGGCTGATGTTTTTGAACGAAACTCTATAGCAGCTGGAATAAAGATTTCTATGGATAGCAGAACTAGAGAAGAAGTAGTCCGTGCGATAGCAGAAAACATAGAGGAGATAGGTCCGCAGTTGCAAAAGTATATTTCTTCAAAAGACAAAAAATATAATGAATTTTTTGACATTACTTTTGGGAAAGATAATGCAACTGCAGCAACAACAACTGCACAATTTGATATAATCATGGACAAAGATAATCTAAAGCCAACTAAAAACAATAGTTATCAAGAACTCAAACTAGCACTTCAAAAATATGGTTCTGTAATAGTTAAATTTGTAAATGGTACAATAGATGAAAATACTATTTTGTCTTTTTCTAGCCTCTTGTCTAAGTATATTTCCATAACAAAAAAAAGTGTTAGTGTGGCTTTGATAATTGGTGATGATGCAACTTCAGATGCATATAAGCTAGCATCACGTCGAAAAGACAAGAAAATAGGATATATAATAATAATCGAAAGACCTTTGCTTATATCATAGATATAAGCTCAAAAATAATGATGATGATAAGAGAAATAAAATAAGGGAAATAAAAATATGTGACTGGTTATCTTTCACATTTATGAATTATTATTAACCTTTTCAACTACTATCGTACATTTCATAAGCTGCTCTAGTAAAATTCAGAAAACTCTTAACCCACGATGAATATGCGTCAACTCCCTTTTCTGTTATATGATAGAATGTAGAATCAGAAGTTTTAATTGAACTTATCAAACCCTGCTTTTCCAGCGTTAGCATAATGTCTGAAATTCTATCTTTGCGTTGTTGCTTGATTCCAGGAACTTTGGTTATAATGTGATACTTGCTTACAGGCGTCTTTATGGCATTAATGCATAAGTACTCTAATATTGAAAGCATAGTATATTCAGATGAAAGTCGCCTTTTTGCAGCCAAATTTAATTCATTTTTGAATTATGCTTAGGTAGATAGTTTAATTATTATGCGTTTTGTTTTGTTTGCTAATCGTTTTCTGGCTTTGTTCAACCTAGAAAGTATCTAGATATGATATTTATCAGTCATGCATTTATCATTATCATTATATGCAGCCTGGGAACATAGTTACCCGATTACTATATTCATGCGATTTCATTTAATATTTTCATGGTCAAGTTAATAGAGAAATTTAACGGCTGCCGCTAGAGCTCTTATATCTAGTCACATAAGATTCGATGCCATTCTTACAAAATCTTATGTAACTGTGATACATTGTCATTGTCAGGCTTAGGCATTATTGACCGTTCTTTTTGATTTATATACTAATAGAAAACCTATTCCACCTAGCAATACTCCTAGCAACAGTATAAGTATGGCAACAGAAATAGACTCAACAAATGGTGATAGTATTTGGTGCGCTTGTCCTTGATTAAACCCCTTTCCACCTATACTTACTGGCAACATTGCAGCACCACTGGCATAACCAGCATACATTAGCATACCTGTGGCTGCAGTAGTTCCAATATTCATTAGAATAAGGTGGCCCCACGCTAATGCCTTTGAAATAGTGCTATTATATTGTTTTGCTAATACGCTCTCAATGTAAAAATAAAATATAGCAGATACTGCTACGCCTATAACTCCAACTACAATATATATGAAATAACCAAAAGTAAACCATGTACCTGCGCCACCTGCTGCTATTACTCTTGATACCTCTGGTTTAAGAAAAGAAATCTGACTTAATACTAGAAAGGCTGTTAATCCAACAATAATTGCTCCCTGCAATATAGCAGCAGCTATGAATCGTTTAGTCCAAGGGCTTTGATTCTTTTGTCGTTTTGTATCTGATAATCCATTTTTCATTATTTTTCTACACTCCATCTAAAATCTGAATTGCAGCTATACTCTTCTCATTCTTGCAATGATTAAAGAACTGTAAGCCTGTTTGTTTCCCATATTACGATTAATCGTATAATGTTCGGTAATATAGGTTGAGAATGCACTGTCATGCACTACAGTCAAAGCACTTTAGGGAATTATGGATAATGGAAACAGTAAAATCTGAAAAATTAACCTGGATAACAGAGTAGCCTTATCCAATTATAATTATCCCTTCCAAATATATCTTTGTTCTATACCTGACATTAGTTTTAGTAGTTAATGAGATTTTGAATGGCTGAAGCGAATTGAACATCTATAGCAGCTATTTCCTAACTCACAAAAACAAATACATTCATACATACCGCTGAGACAACAGTAGGCTATAGCAATGGCTATTAATTAACTGATGAACTGAATAAACAAGTATTTATCTTATTGCATCTTGAATCATTATCATAATTATCATATGCTGAAGTCAGTTCAAATGTAAACCTTGCATTTAGCGAGTCTCCTTTTTTAAATACTACCAATGCACTAACCACCTTATTGCCTCTGTTACTATATCCAGTATTTTGAAGTGCTCTAACTCCATCTTTTATCTCAGGATTATTCTCAATGAATACACGGTATTGAAATATGTTACTGACCATGATTACAATTTTAAGAAACGATTCAATTGCTAATTTGCCTTTTAGCCCTCCTGTTAATTTACTGAAAGGTTCATAAGTTATAGCATCAGGTGCAAATAGATCCATCAACCATTCAATATTTTTATTCCTGATTAGTCTAAAATATTCAAATACTACGTCTTTATCATTGTCGTACAGCTGCTTTCTCTCCTTTCTTATTATATTTCCACTACTAATCTTCAAAATTACTACCATATTATAGGTTGTGCTAATTAACTGGTAAGAATGCAATGCGGTACACTTTTAGTTGTTTATCCAACATTTATGTACAAAGAAAAATTATCTTACCTGATTAAATTTCAAGAATGCATTTGGATTTAGAATATCATTATGGCTCTTTATCATAATGATATATTGTCAACGTCTGTCTGTCTGCATTGCATTGCAGTGAAATCTTAGATTACAAATACTGGTTTGCGGATACATTGACTTATGAGTAGCAACAATACGGCTCTCGAATATACGTCTGTTTCTGGTATTATGATTGCTGACGTAAAAACAGCTCACAAAAATCAGAGTATTCACACTGTATGCAAGATAATGCATGAAAATAAAATAGGAAGTATAGTTATTCTGGACAATATCACCAACAACAAAGACGGCGATAGAATACCAACAGGTATAATCACAGAACGAGATATTGTACGATTGATAGGGTTATATGATAAGTCATCCTCGCTCTCCTCATCGTCATTTATTGATAGACCCGTATCCGACGTAATGAGTACTCCTCTAACCACAATAAATCCAAATAGCTCGTTAAGAGACGCTATACAAACTATGCAACAAAAAGATATTCGCAGACTTCCTGTAGTTGATAATAGAGGAAAAATGCTAGGTATTGTAACAAGTAAAGACATATTTATGACCGTAGCAAAGAATCAAGCCTTAGTATCCGGCTTTGTGAGTGACCCAATATTAGTAGATCAGCAACCACTCTACGGAAGGTTCACAGACTATTTGTTCAAAGATATTATGTATAGATCATAGGGTGTAAGCCTAATGAGTACAACCATTAATGAAATAATGAGAAAAAAACTAGAAACAATCGAAGCTACATCTTCTGTTCAGCAAGCAGCTAAAAAAATGAAAGATAAGACTGTCAGTTCATTAGTAGTGGTTGATGAGAATGGCAAATCTCTTGGCATAGTTAGTGAGAGAGATTTAGTCACGAAGGTATGTAGCGATGATCTACGTCCTAGTGCAGTCATAAATGCAGATATAATGTCCTCTCCACTCATTACCATCAAATCAAGAGCTTCCCCATCAGAAGCAGCGGATATGATGCTGCTACACAATGTTAGACATTTACTGGTTGTTGATGATGATAGTGGAGATAATAATATGGGTAGTGGTAGTAGCAACAATAATAATTATGCAGGCATACCTGTTGGCATAATCACTCCACTTGACTTTACAAGATACCAAGGAAATATAGACAATAAAGATAAAGATGCCATTGAAAAGATATTAGAATATTACAGGTAGATAACTACCAGGAGTGACTAAGGCAGTCCTAAAGAGTGAACTAACAAGGCGTAAGCGTATAAATCGAACCTTGGCCATCCTATGAGGAATCCTCTAAGAAGGTTTTCTGGTTATATTATGTTCTGCCTTTGTATGTAACAGCCGCTGCTACTAACGAGATTTAACGACTTTTACACTTTTGTCAATGCATCTGAAGAACTGATTATTTTATGGTATATAATTTAGTGAGATTGGCTTTAAACAAAAATAGATAGGACAAGTGCTAATAAAGTCAGTCAAGAAACAACAATTAAGAAATATTAGTTGCAATAGATGGATCGGAGCCATCTATTGATGCAGCAGAATGCGCTATATCTATTTCCGGTGAATATAACTCAGAACTTATGCTTGTGATTTTATACTGGCTGGTGTGGATTGATTGGTGTGGTGTACATCGAAATTCAGATATACTATAACAATGAAAAATGAGGGAGAAAAATATTTGGATAAAGCTAAAGACAAGGCAGCTGAAAAAATATTCAAATGAAATCACAAATTATTGATTCTACAAATAGCAGGAGGCAGAGTAGATTTTGCTGAAGAAAATAACTTCGACCTAATTGTAATTAGAACTCGAGGATAATTTGGATTTAAAAAAATTACCACTTAAGCGCTGTCACAAATACTATAACTTTTGTTTATTGCCCTGTAATTGTAGAAAATAAACATAATTGATTTGATCTTTCGAGAATGGGTAAACAAGAGAAGAGGAATAAAAGAATGTACAACTTGTTATCTTGTAGATTGACTGATTCTTTCTTATAAATGCAAGCTGTCTTTCACTATCAAATCTATGACGTACAAAATGTTACATTTTTGCCCTAAATAATAATAACGTCTAGGAGAAGTAAATATGATGATGAAAATAACTATTGATTCGGATCAGCTTACAAAACTCATCAGTGATCCTATAATTATAAGAATAGTTAGCGAATTAGGTATTGCAAGTTTATCAATACTGGAATTATTAGAATATAATTTGACTCGGAAGGACATCAACTATGCATTATTAAATGGAGTTATAGCTGTCGATAAATCTGCAACATCATCCACAGCATATGAAAATAAACAGCATACTCAGGACTTGAATATACTTGTTACTGGAGATTTTTATTTTCACAATTTTCTAAGTAGTAAAGTAAAATTAACTGATATAGGGCTATATATTTTAGAGTGTATAAAAGGAAGGGAAACAACGAAATAGCGATATTATTCTTCCAAATAATATAGAAGAGCCAAAGTAACAACTTCCGATAGCAAAGAGGATAGTATATAACCTAATACTAGCTTGAATTCTTTTGGACATGTTCTTGCTAGAGACTAGCTAAGTACATTTGTTATGAGAAGTCCTTTATTGCATGTCTGTACATGTCCTAGTTTTATTAGCTGGGGTTACCAGCAATAAATATCATCATTATGATTACCCTTGTTCATAAAACGTTAAACCTAGAACATATAGATTGCAATCGTTTGCATATAGTTGCACAGACTATATATTTATGGAAGTACAGTGCATTAAAAGAGAGATGACTAATAATGATAAAGAAAACCCATCACAACAAAATCAGAATATAAACCCTGCACAGTATGAAAATACTCCTCAAAATGTCATTGATAATGCAGCCCGATTTAACAAACAATTTCTGGATTCACAGCTAGGTGGTAATCCTGCTACTGTAAGTGTAGGCCGGATGTTAACTGTAATGAGTGAACAAGATAATACCATAAGAGTATTATCAAAAATATTAGGACGAGAGTATAACGAGCAGCATTTACATGATATGCATAATTCATTATTTGAAGATCCAGCGTTAGGCGGTCACAGTATTGGTAGAGAAGGCATGAATGTGGGTAATCTCTTAAATCAACTAACTACATTTATACACGAGCAAAATCAACAGATTCAGTCATTTATTAATGAGATTAGAAAAAATGTTAAACAGATTAATGATCAAATGCAATCTTCTTAGTCATCATCGAAGGTTTAGTAATTACATACTTACTATCAAATACTAGACAATAATTTTTTAAAAATTATAATTTCGATTACTGTGTTTTATTTTCTCTGATATTAAATCAATTGCAGAAATTCATATATTATTAAATAACCAATAGCTTTTATACGAATAAAACAAACGATAGTAACGTTACATAAAGCGGTAGCGTAGAACCCAATAATAGTTGCATTTGTTTGCAGGTAATTGCAATCAAATCCAAATCCTTATTAGCATTGTGTATTAAGCCATTAGCAAAAGAGGAAACTGAATTTATGCCTATAGAGCAAGACTTTCCAAAAAACTATCAAGTTATAGGAAAGCACAAGAATGCTGATGGTGAGAATTATCATTATGTATGGGGACCAGGAAGGCTTTCTGATGCTTCAGAAAATGAAGA